>JBAWVU010000216.1:0-5088 GCA_037147135.1 Chloroflexota bacterium | reverse complement strand
GTGCGGGCCCGTCCCGTTGATGGAGTCGGCACGTCGGAGCCTCCGGTCGCTCGGCGTCCGGGATCGCCACATCCACTTCGAACGCTTCTCGTACTGAGCCAGGAGATGTCCGTCATGCCGAAACGCGGCGTCATCGCGATCGTCCTCACGACCGGCGCGCTCGTCCTGCTCCTGAGCTTCAAGACGCCTGCCACGACCCTCCCCGCGGGCGGCGTCGACAGCGCGGTCGCGATCGCGGGCGGGCGCGCTCCTGCCGCTGCGACCGCGGCCCCGACAGCGACCGCCGCTCCTGCCGCGACCATCGGGCCGAGCCGATCCGCGACCGCCGCCGGCGGCGGGGTCCCGGCCACGTCGGCGCCCGCGGCGACCGCCGTGCCGACCCCCGCGGCGACGGACGCTCCCTCGGCCGTCACGTCGGACGGCACCCTCGTCGGCCAGCCGGTGAGCTTCCGGTTCGGCACCGTGCAGGTCCAGGTGACGATCTCCGGCGGCCGGATCACCGACGTCACCGCGCTCCAGCTGCCGGCAGGCGACCCGCGGTCGTCGCAGATCAGCCAGTACGCCGAGCCGTACCTCCGGGAGTCGGTGCTCCAGGCGCAGAGCGCGGCGATCGACCTCGTCTCCGGTGCCACGTACACGAGCGAGGCGTACGCCCAGTCGCTCCAGTCCGCGCTCGACCAGGCGAACAGCCAGGGATGAACGGGCACGCGACCTTCGTGATCCCTGCGATGACCGCCGGCATCGCCGACCCGGGCGGGGCGCCGCCGCGGGCAGGCGAGCGGCGCGGGCAGCACCGCGTCGAGCGGGTCATGGGGACGGTCGTGACGATCGACGTCCGCGATCCGGGCGTGGACCCGGGCGCAGTCGACGCGGCGCTGGCATACCTCCACGACATCGACGCGCGGTTCTCCCCGTTCCGCCCCGAGAGCGAGGTGAGCCGGCTCGCACGCGGCGAGATCCGCGAGGACGAGTGCTCGGCGGACGTGCGCCACGTCCTCGCGCTCTGCGAGGACCTGCGGCGGACGAGCGACGGGTACTTCGACATCCGGGGCCACCGGCCCGACGGGCGCCTCGACCCATGTGGGATGGTGAAGGGCTGGGCGGTCGAGGAGGCGTCGCGGATCCTCGAGGCGGCCGGCGCGAACGACTACGCGATCAACGCCGGCGGCGACGTCATCGCCTCGGGCGGGCCGGCCGCGGGGCGCCCGTGGCGCGTCGGCATCCGTCACCCGCACAAGGCCGATCGCCTCGCCGCCGTGCTCGCGGTGCGCGACCGCGCGGTCGCGACGTCCGGCACGTACGAGCGCGGCGAGCACATCCGCGACCCGCACACTGGCCGGCCGCCGGCGGGGTTGCTCTCGCTCAGCGTGGTGGGGCCCAGCCTCACGTGGGCGGACGCGTACGCGACGACCGGGTTCGCGATGGGGCTCGCTGGGATCGGGTGGGTCGCCCGCCACGTGGGCTACGGCGCCTGCGGGATCACCGCCGACGGTCGCGTCCTCTGGACCGCCGAGCTCGACCGGCTGCTGGCATGATCGTCACGAGCGTTCGATCGGCCGGACCGTCCGCCAGCACGGAGCCGTCCGGCGGCCCCTCGCCGCACCTCGACCCGCCGTCCGTCGACCCTCAGGGAGGCTTCCGTGCACCTGCTCCTCATCGAGGATGACCCGCGGCTCGTCCGCGTGCTCGGTCGACTCCTCGCGCAGGACCAGCACGTCGTGGAGACGGCCTCGACCGCCGCGGACGGGCTCGACCTGGCTGCGTCGGCGGAGCTCGACGCGATCATCCTCGACATCGGCCTGCCCGATCGCTCCGGCCTCGAGGTCGCCCGGATCCTCCGCGCGGGCGGCTCCAGGGTGCCGATCCTCATGCTCACGGCCCGCGACGCGGTGAAGTCGCGCGTCGAGGGTCTCGATGCCGGAGCCGATGACTACCTGGTCAAGCCGTTCGCGTACGACGAGCTGCTCGCGCGTCTCCGCGCGCTCGCGCGCCGGCCGGCTCCGCGGTCCGGACTCGAGCTCTCCGCCGGCCCGATCGCGCTCGACGAGGCGACCCGCCGCGTCACCGTCGACGGGGCCGAGGTCCGCCTGAGCCAGCGCGAGTTCGCCATCCTCGAGTGCCTCCTCCGACGGCCCGGCCAGGTCCTCTCGCGCGACCAGATCCTCGACTACGCGTGGCCGTACGGCGCCGCGCTCACGCCGAACACCGTCGAGGCGTACATCCACCTCCTCCGCGAGAAGCTGGGGCCGGCCGGCGCGGCGACGATCGAGACGGTCCGCGGGATGGGGTACCGGCTCCGTGTCCCGTGACCAGGAGCCGGAGGCCGGCGCGGTGATCCTCGGGCCCGGGCCGGGGGGGCCGGAAGTGGACGACACGGCCGATGCCGGGCTGCTCCGGCGGACCCGCTGGCGCCTCATCGCGTGGAGCGCGGGCCTCACGCTCATCATCCTCGTCGTGCTCGGCGCCGCCGTCTACGCGGCGGTGGCCGGCTGGCTCGACAGCCGCGGCACCGCGCTCCTCGAGCAACGCGGCGCCGACCTCGGAAGGCAGATCGCGAGGCGCGGCGGCCTGACGGACCGGCCGGGGCTCGGCTTCGCATTCGGCGGCGATGCGTCCGGGACGCTCGCGCTCGTCGTCCGCCCGGACGGCGCGATCATCGGCACGCCGGAGGATGTGACGATCGTCGGCCTGCCGGACACGGCGTCGACAGCGGCCGCCGTCGCGTCCGGCCACGACGTGCGACGGGTCTCGATCGGCACGACACCGGTGCGCATCTACTCGCTCGCCGTCCCCGGGCCGGATGGGACGTACCTCGTCCAGGTCGTCGGCGAGCGTGCGTCGGAAGAGCAGCTGCTCGGAGCGCTCGTCGGGGTCCTCGCGTTCGGCGGCCTCGCCGCGCTCCTGCTCGCGATCGCCGCCGGCTACGTCTACGCCGGACGCGCGCTCGTCCCGATCCGGGCATCCATGGAGCGACGCGACGCCGCGCTGCAGCGGCAGCGGGAGTTCACCGCGAACGCGAGCCACGAGCTCCGGACGCCGCTCACCGTCATCCGGGCGAGCGTCGCCGACCTCCGCCGCAACCGGACCGAGCGCGTCGAGGCCGTGGGGACCGCGCTCGAGGACATCGATGCCGAGGTCGGTCACCTCACCGCGCTCGTCGACGACCTCCTCGTCCTCGCCCGCACCGACTCCGACGCCGTCGAGATCGAGCGCGTCCCGCTCGACCTTGCGGACCTCGCGGCCGAGGTCGTCGGCTCGCTCACGCCCGTGGCCGCGGCGCGGAGTGTGGCGATCCTCCTCGACCCGCGGCCCACCGAGCTCGCGGGCGACCCGCTCCGCCTCCGTCAGCTCGTCACGATCCTCGTCGACAATGCCGTGGGGCACAGCCCGGCGGGTGCGACCGTGTCGGTCGTCGTCAGGCCGGACGGATCGAACGCCTCGCTCGTCGTCGAGGACGGCGGGCCGGGGATCCGCGAGGACGATCTCGAGCGGGTCTTCGAGCGCTTCTGGCGCGCGGACGACGCCCCGAGCGGCGGGACCGGCCTCGGCCTGTCCATCGCCGCGTGGATCGTCGAGCGTCACGGCGGGACGATCCGGGCGGGGAATCGGCCGGGCGGCGGTGCCGTCTTCGAGGTTCGGCTCCCGACGAGACCGGCCGGGATCGACCCACTGACGGACGCCCCGCGGGCGGTCGCCCCACCGACGGTCGCCCCGGGCACCGACGCGACGACACCTCCCGCCGTTGTGCCTCCCGCGGTCGTCCCGTCCGCCACTTTGCCGCCCTCCGTTGTGCCTCCCGCCGCTTGACACCGGGGCCCAAGTGGCGGACGCTCGCAGCACCGACGCACGACGGACGGTCGGGCGCGGAACGGACCCCGGGGGTGTCCCGATGACCCGACGTCTCATGGCATCGATCGCAGCACTCGCGTTCGTCGCCGCCGCGTGCTCCAGCACGCCTGCCGCGACCCCGGTCGCCGACCCAGCCGAGAGCGTGGCGCAGAGCCTCGATGCGCTCGGCCAGGCGAAGACCGTCCACCTGCGGGCCGACGTGACCGGCTCCATCCCCATGGACCTCGGCGCGCTCGTGGGCGGCGGAGGGCTCGGCGCGAGTCCCAGGCCCGGCGCCTCCACGGACCTCGGAGGCTCCTACATCGAGGCGACCGTCGACATCCCCAACAAGCAGGCCCAGGCGATCGTCGCGGTCCCGCCGATCCTCGGGCTCAAGCTCGAGCTCATCCAGATCGGCGACACGTCCTACACGAAGATCAACCTCATGGGCGACACGTGGCAGAAGTCCACCTCGACACCCGCCCCGGACTCCTCCGCCGCCCCGTCGCCGAGCGCGGGCCTCCAGCAGACGATCGACGACGTGAAGAAGGCGCTCTCCGCGGCGGGCGTCACGACCGAGAAGCTCGCCGACGAGAAGTGCGGCGACGCCGACTGCTACCACGTGAAGATCACGATGCCGCCCAGCGCGCTGTCGGGCGCTGCCGGCGACACCCTCGGAGGCCTTGGCCTCGGCGGGACGCCGGAGCCGGGCGCATCCCCGCTCATCGGCGGCGACCTGACGGTGGAGATCTGGGCTCGCAAGAGCGACATGCGTCCGGTCAAGCTCGTCATCGGCACCACGACCGAGGGCTCCACGCTCGCCGTGAACATGATCATGGACAAGTACGACGAGGCGGTGACGGTCACCGCGCCGCCCGCCGACCAGGTGACGGAGGGCGGCTTCCAGCTGCCGAGCATCGCCCCGTAGGGCGCCCGTCGCGACACGCGAAGACGCCCCCGCCGGCCGGCGGGGGCGTCGCTCTTCCGGGTGCCCAGCCGAGCTCGCGCGCGTCGGCCCCGCGGCTCCCGCGGCGCGTGTCGGTCGACCGGCTGCCCCGCTCGCCCTAGAATCGGCTCGTGAGCCCGCACGCGTCCCCCTACGACGAGGCCTTCGAAGCCGACCAGGCCGACGTCGGCGGCGTGCCCCCGGCCGGACTCCCGCCCGACGACGCGTTCGATGAGCCGCCGCACCCCGCCGATGCACGGCCCGACGATGCGTTCGTCGGCGTGGGCGCGCACGTGGTCATGCCGGTCGGTGGG
>JBAWVU010000215.1:0-5096 GCA_037147135.1 Chloroflexota bacterium | reverse complement strand
CGAGTGCACGGTGTGGCACTGGAAGCACGGGAAGCCGCCGTAGTGCGTCGCGAGATCGACCTGTGGCTGAGCCGTGGGCCTGCCGAGGACCTTCCCGTGGCAGACGGTGCAGACCTCCCCGGTCGCGTCGACCGGGCGGGCCGGCACGGGAGGCGTCGTGGTCGCGTGGGCGCCGAGCGGCCCGTGGCACGTCTCGCAGACCATGCCCGTGTGCCTGGACTCGGCCCACTCACCGTACTCGGGCGCGTGGCACTGCCGGCAGGCCGACGCGTTCGCCGCGTATGCGGGGGTCAGGTCCGCCCAGGCCTGCGCGTTGGCCTCGGGGCGGAAGCCGTACCGCTCGTAGAGCATGACGGTCCCGCTGGCAAGGACGAAGCCGGCGACCGAGAGCACGGCGACTCCAGCGATGACGGCGGCGACGAGGACCGCGATCCCCCTGCGCGTGGCCGGTCGCCGGAAGCGCGGCCTGGAGAGGCGGATGCGTGCCGGCGGCCTCACAGGTCCGCGACCTTCACGACGCCGCGCCGGATCGCGTACTTGAGCAGGTCGACGCGATCGTGGAGCCCGAGCTTCTCCATGACGGTCGCGCGATGGTGGTGGACGGTCTGCTCGCTCAGCTGGAGTGTCCGGGCGATCTCGCGGTTCGTGCTCCCGAGCGCGGCGAGGTGGAGCACTTCCCGCTCCCGGTCGGAGAGCGCGTCGTACGCGTCCTCGAGGCGCCCCTGGGGTGTCTTGAGGACATACGTCTCGACCATCCTCGTGACGATCGAGGGACTCACGTAGGTCTCGCCGCGGCTCACGCACCGGAGCGCCTGCACGACGTCGGTCGCCTGCGCCTCGCGGGTCAGGAACCCGTCGGCGCCGGCCTTGATGGCGAGCGCGAACTGGTCGCTTGCGCACCGGCATTCGAGCGCGACGATCCGCGCGCCGGGCCTCGCGGCGCGGATCGCCCCGAGGCTCTCCATCGTCGTGCACCCCGCGACGTCGTACGGCTGGCACTCGGCGATCACGACATCGGCCGCGATCGTCTCGACCTGCGTCCGCAGCGCGTCCCGGCTCTCGATCTCGCCGACCACCTGCATGTCGGGCTCGGCGTCGATCACCGTCCGGTAGCCGATCGTGAGCACCGGGAAGTCGAAGACCGCGAGGAGGACGTCGATGACAGGTTCATCTGCCCTCGCGGTCCCGTTCGCGCGCACCGTCGTCACCAAACGCTCAGCTGTCGAATCAGCTGCCGACCGGCAGGCCGGGCGTGCCGTGGTGCATCTTTCGGCGGATGATGACGGCCCAGACGACGGGCACGGCCACCGCGAGTGCCACGCCGAGGACGATCCCGATCCATCCCGCCTCGATCCCGAAGAGGAAGAGGAGCATGTGGATGCCGGGGAACGCGACCATGAAGCCGGCGCCGAGCGTCGCGGCGGTGACGACGAGCCAGGTGACGAACGCCGCACCCGCGCCGGAGATGGTCCCGCGGCTCAGGAGCATGTAGAGCCATGCCCCGAGCACGACCAGTGCGATCAGGCCCACCGTGACGAGAGCCAGGACCACTTCGCCTTCCATCTCGTGTCCTCTCCGCTCGCGCGTTCGTGGCGATGGCCTTGTGCGCATGGATGAGACTAGAGCCTACGCCCGGGTCCTTGCAGGGCATCGGCGAGCCCTGGTGATGCAACGCTGGTGTCAAAGCAGGCGACGGGCGTCGCCATGGTAGCAACAGCCGGCGGAATCCCAGCGACGGTCGTCGCCTGACCGACGGCCGTTGGCGCATGGCCAGCGTGTCGCTCGACGTGGGACGGATCCGTGCCTCACGCGCAGCGGCCGATCGGGGTGGACCGGTGGGGTCGTGCCCGGGCGGGACGCCCACGTGCGACAGAGCCAGGCCGACCCGGGCGGATCGCCCGGGTCGGTCTGGCTCTGTCGCTTCGAGTCGCTTGGGTCCGACCGCGCAGCGGCCGACCGGCGGGGCTACTTCAGGGTGCCGATCACGTAGTTCGCGTCGGCGTTGAGCAGCGTCGCGGCGGCAGGCGTGATCGCCTTGCCGGTCTGCGCCTTGACCAGGTTGAGGAACGCGTTGAGCTGGTTGATCGCCGTCTTGTTCTTGCCCGCGGCGATCGAGGCTTCGGCTGACGACAGCTGCCCCCGGAGGCTGTCCCGGACCGATGCCTTGGTGATCTTGCCTTCGGCGTAGAGGCGGTCCACGAGCGTGTTGAGGCTGCCCACCGTCGCCTTCACGGTGAAGGTCACGGACGCGGTGGCAGCGTTGCCCGCCTTGTCCACCGCGTTGACGGTGAGGATGTGGCTGTCGAGGCTCAGGGGGAGGAGGTCCACGGCCTGGCCGTCGACGACGGGCGTGCCGTCCAGGTCGGCCGAGACCGTCGCGAGGCCCGCCGGGCCGACATCCACGGCGTCGAAGTCCAGGGCCAGGGCGTCGGTGTGGAGGTATGCGGCCGCCGTCGGCGACGTGATCGTGATGACCGGGGCGGCGACGTCGGCGATGAACTGGAGCCGGCCCTCGATCGCGGGCGACACCGTGCCCGTGTACGTGATGTAGTCGATGACCGCGTCTCGGACGTAGTACTGGGTGTCGTCCGTGATCTGGCTCAGCGGCCAGAGGCTCACGCCGCCGTCGTTGAAGTTGCAGGAACCGGCCGCGAGGTAGTTGACGGTCGAGACCCTGTAGTACGTCGACGCGTCCGCGAAGTCGACCTGGGTGCCGTTGAACGACAGCGAGACGACGTTGTGCCCGTTGGGCAGCGCCGGGCTGAGGTCGTTGTAGGTGATCGTGCCGCCCGAGTTGATGTCGAGCATACAGGTCGTGTAGTAGGAGTACCCGCCGTAGCCGGGCACGAACTTGTAGTAGTAGTAGTTGCGGTAGGCCCGCTCCAGGACCGCCTTGAGCTGCGGCCCGTTCATGCTCAGCACCACGAGCGAGTTCTCGTACGGCATGGCGGTGAACATGTCGGACACCTTGAGGGTGACCGGGGTCGCAGGCGTCGCGGCCGATGCGACCTTCGAGTTGGTCATGGCGCCGGAGAGGTGGAAGTCCACCGGGATGCTGTTCTTCGTCGACAGCTCGTAGACGGCGGCGTCAGCCTGGAGGTTGGCGCCGTTCGTCTCCTGGGTGTAGGCCTGGAGCGCGTCGATCGGGGCTGTCGTCTGGCCGATCACCTTGTCGTTGTAGGTGGCGAGGGCCGCGACGTACGGGTTGATGATCGCCTTGGTCGCCGCGTCCTCGACGGTGCTCATCGTCACGGACAGGTACCGGCCGGTCCGGGAGACGACCTCGTATCCGCCCCCGGCCTTGGCTCGCATCCCGAGGACGATCTCCCCGAGCGTGTTGTTGTACCGGTAGGCCTGGCTGATGACCACCGGGGCGTCATTCGGGTCGGCCACGATCGTCGGGAGGTACTTGTACGCCCCGAACCCGGTCGCCGGGTTGGTGTGGCTGTGGGAGCCGACGATCGCGTCGATGCCGGTCACCGTCATCGCCAGGTTCGTGTCGACGTTCGCGTCCACCTCGACGCTCGCCGGATTCTCCGTGAACCCGATGTGCGTGAGGGCGATGACCGCATCGTTGGTGGGCCGCAGCAGGTCCGTCAGCTCCTGGGCCTTGGCGAGCGGGTCGCTGAACGCGAGGCCGGGGATGTTGCTCGGCAGCTCGTAGTTGGGCACGCGGTGGTTCGTGATCCCGAGGATGGCGACCTTGATGGCTTCCGGCCCGACCGTCTTCTCGACGTAGGGCTGGACCCCGACGTCAGCGAGACCGTAGGCGCCGGTGTCGGTCACGTTCGCGCCGAGGAGCGGGTACGTGGCCTGCCCCAGGACGGACTTGAAGACGCTGCTCCCGAAGTTGAACTCGTGGTTCCCGAGCGTCATCGCATCGTAGACCAGGGCGTTGGTCGCCTTGATGAACGGCTGCGTCTGCAGCTCCGCGGGGAGCGGCGTGCCATCGGCGGCGAGCCCGGTCGGCGCGGACTTGAAGTAGTACGACATCGCGTCGCCCTGGATGCTGTCGCCGCCGTTGAGCAGGAGCGTGCGGTCCGGGTTGTGGAGTCGCTCCTGCTTGATGAGCGTCGCCAGCTGCGTGTAGCCGACGTAGGCGCCCTTTGCGAGGTTGCCGTGGGAGTCGTTGTGGTGGAGGATCGTGATCGGGACGATGGATCCCCCGGCGTCCGTGCCGTCCCGGACGATGCGCCCGTCGAGCGTCCCGTCACCGTTGGGGCCCATGTAGGCGGTCGCCGACGTCCCGTAGTTGGCGGACACGTACGCGTTGACCGCGTTGAGCATGTCCCCCCAGTACGAGATGTTCGTCATGTACTTGAAGCCGTTGTACCCGTCGCCGCCGGCCGGCGCGAGGAACTCGTTCGTCCCGACCCGGTAGGTCTTCTTCAGGTCGAGTGGCTCCCAGGCGCTTGTCGCCTTGTTGTACACCGTGGCGTCGTAGGCGCCCCAGGCGTACGGCTGCGGCCCAGGGTTCAAGTCCCTGTACGAGTAGTACTTGTACTTGAGGCCTGCCGGCTGGATGACGCCAGCGACATTCGGGGCGTAGTTGAGCACCTCGAGGATCTGGGCCCCCGTCATGTCCCCGACCGCCGTCGCGTTGCCGAACGGCAGGACCGTGAACATGTTGCCGTAGGTCAGGAGCGCAGGTGCATGGGCACCGGCGACGCAGCCGGTGCTCGACCACGTGCCGCCGACGTAGCACCAGTCGGTCCGGAGCCCACCTGCGTTGTTGAAGAACAGGTCGACGTCGTTCGTCGCCTCGCCGTCGGTGTTGAGGTAGTCGTAGATGGCGTCGTCGATGAACGTGCCCATCATGTTGTCGGCGGTGTTGCTGCGCCCGAGGTCGACGGCGCTGTACCCGACGGGCGTGTTGACCATCGCGAGGTAGGCGGGATCGTTCGCATAGCCCGCGATGACCGCGGCGATCGCCGGGTCCTGGGCATTGCCGGTGATCGGGTACGTCCTCGACCAGGCGACGGAGATGGCCCCCGTGGTGCCGACCGTGACGTCTGCCCGGCCGAGCGTCCGTCCGTTGTAGTAGGCCTGGGCGATGGTCGTGCCGCCGACCACCGTCGCGGCGGTCAGGTTCGAGT
>JBAWVU010000214.1:0-5166 GCA_037147135.1 Chloroflexota bacterium | reverse complement strand
CTGAGCGGGGCCGTCATGTTGGTCTCGATGAAACCCGGGCCGATCGCGTTGACGGTCACGTGTGGCGAGAACTCCTGCGCGGCGACCTGCGTGAGGCCCACGACCGCGAACTTCGCGGCGCAGTACGGCCCGAAGAACTTCGTCGTGCAGTTGAGCTGCGCCACGTACGACCCGAGGTTGACGATCCGGCCCCAGCCCCGCGCCATCATCGCCGGCGCGAGGCGTCGCATCGTGAGGAACGTCGCCTTCGCCATGATGTCGATGTGGCGGTCCCAGTCCTCGTCGGAGCAGTCGACGATCGCGCGGTAGAGCGAGATGCCGGCGTTGTTCACGAGGATGTCGACGCCGCCGAGCGCATCCTCGGCCGCGTCCGCAACCGCCTCCACCGCCGGCCGCGCCGAGATGTCCGCGGGGATCGCGACCGAGCGCCGGCCGAGCGCGCGGACCGCCTCGGCGGTCGCTTCGGCGGTGGCCGGATCGAGGTCGTTCACCGCCACGTCGGCGCCCGCCTCCGCGAGGCGGAGCGCGATGCCCTTGCCGATCCCGCGGCCGGCGCCGGTGACGAGCGCGCGGCGCCCGGTGAGGTCGATCGAGATGCTCATTTCACCGCTCCGAAGGTCAGTCCCTTGACGATGTAGCGCTGGGCGATGCCCGCGAAGATGACCATCGGCAGGACGGCCATCACCGCGGCTGCGGCCATCTCCTGCCAGCGGATGGCGGCGTAGCCGCGATACCCGGCGACGGCGATCTGCACGGTCCGGGCGTTGTCGAAGGTCAGGGACAGGGCGATCGTCACCTCGTTCCACATGTTGATGCCGACGAGGATGGCCGTCGCCGCGAGTCCCGGAGCCGCCAGCGGCAGGTAGACCTTGAGCAGCGTCTGCAGCTCCGAGGCGCCATCCACCCGGGCCGAGTCGCCGAGCTCGCGGGGCACCTCGCCGAGGAACGACTGGATGAGCCAGATCGCGAAGGGGATCGCGAACACCTGGTAGATGATCGCCAGCCCGAGCACGGTGTCGTACAGGCCCAGCTGCTGGTACAGGACGTACATCGGGATGACGAAGAGGAACTCCGGCGTCGTGTACGCGAGGAGCAGCCAGAAGCGCAGGTAGCGGACGCCGCGGACCTTGAACCGGATGACCGCGTACGCGGCGGGGGTGGCGACGAGCAGCGTGAGGGCCACGCCGAGCGCCACGACCATGATGCTGTTGAGGTAGGCGCTGGCGAACCCGGCCTGGCCCCAGATCTCGAAGTACTTGCTGAAGTCCGGCATGTAGATGAGCTGGGGTGGCGTCTCGAACGCCTCGCGCGGCGTCTTGGTGGAGATGACGAACAGCCAGTAGAGCGGGAACAGCGAGATCAGGGTGGCGACGAGCGCGATCGCATAGGCGACCCAGGTCCCGATGCTCCAGCGCCGGCGCCTCACGTCACCTCCTCCGTGGGGAGGAGCCGCTGGTAGACCACGAGCACCAGGAGTGCGAACGCGGCGAAGACGACCATCGTCGTCATCGATGCGCTCATGTTGAGGGTCTTGAACGCCTGTCGATACGCCATGATCTGGACCGACTCCGTGGTGGTCAGTGGCCCGCCCCCGGTCGTCCCGTAGATGATCGCGAAGACCTTGAGGCAGTCCACCGTCCTGAACATGAGGACGACGAGGATCGCGGGCTTGAGCAGGGGCAGGGTCAGGTATCGGAAGCGCTGCCAGCTGCTCGCCCCGTCGACCTCGGCGGCCTCGAACGGCTCGATGGGCAGCGCCTGGACGCCGGCCGACAGGACGATGAACACGAAGGCGGTCTGCCACCAGGTGTCGATGAGCACGATCGTCCCCATGGCCATCGACGGGTCGCCCAGGAAGCCCATCCGCGGCAGCCCCAGCAGGTGCAGCCCGTAGCCGATGATGCCGACCGACGGATCGAGCATGACCTTCCAGATGACGCTGACGATGATCCCCGAGACCATCAGCGGCACCAGCAGCAGGGTCCGTATGAGCCCCTGGCCGAACCGCAGGCGGGTCATGACGAGCGCCAGCCCCAGCCCGAGCACGAACTCGACCGAGACCGCGCTGACGGTGAACACGATCGTGTTCCAGAGCGTGTCGCGGAAGTGCTGGCCCGTCACGAGGTCGACGTAGTTCTGGAGCCCGACGAAGTTGAACCGCTGGCCCCAGTTCCAGTCGAAGAAGCTCATGAAGAACGAGTAGAGCGTCGGGTAGATCGACGTCACCGCGAGGATGACGAACGCGGGCACGAGGAAGCGCGCGCCACGATCGCGGCGGCGGGTCCTGATGCGCGCCCACGCGGTCATCAGCGTCGAGTCACTTCGATGGGTCGGCCCCGCTCCCGCGGCCGCGGGAGCGGGGCCGACGCCATCTTCGAAGCCTGGTCGCCTATGGGTTGACGGCTGCCTTCAGGGCCTCGTTCCCGGCGGCACAGGCCACCGTCGGGTCGGTGCCCTGGGCGATCGCCAGCTCCGTGTCGGCGATGGCGAGCGCGCCATCCTTCCAGCCGTCCTTGAGGACGACGGTCGTCCGGGACGTCGCCATGGCCTTGCTCACCGTGTCGACGTACTCGGGGTTGAGGGCGGACGTGTAGACCGGGTCCGAGTAGGACGAGAGCCGCGGCGCGCCGCCGGTGCTCTTGCCGATCTCCGCCGTGTGGGCCTTGTCCGTCATCCACTGGATGAAGTACCAGGCTGCGTCCTTGTTCGCGGCGCTCTTGGGGATGCCGAGGCCCCACAGCCAGTGGCCGGTGTAGGACTCGGCTCCCGCCGACGGCGGCGGGAGCACGGCGTAGCCGACCTTGCCGGCGACCTGGGAGACGGTGGGATCCTCGTAGCTGGGACCGAACAGGCTCGCGTCGATGAAGTACGCGGCCTTGCCCTGGCTGAACAGGGTGTTGGCGTCCGGCCAGTCGATGGCGTACTTGTTCGAGGGTCCAGCGGCGAGCAGGTTGCCGTAGTTCGCGAGACCGCTGCAGACGCCCGCGTCGGTCAGGCGCGGCTTGTCCCACGCGCCGTCGAACCACATCCCGTACGGCGTGGGGGCATCGGCTGCGCCGAACGAGTTCCAGACCACGCCGGAGAGCGTGTCCATGATGGTGTCGGACCGGATGCCGCGCATGACGGAGCCGGAGATCCCCTCGCCACCCTTCTCGGCGGTGATCCGCTGGGCGTCGGCGATGAGGTCTGGGAAGGTCGCCGGGACCGACGTCACGAGGTCCTTGTTGTAGAAGAGGATGTAGGTCTCGAAGGAGATCGGGATCCCGTAGACCTGCGCCGCCGGGTCACCCGGCGGGTAGAGGGCGCCGCCGAGGAATCCCGCCGGGAAGTCGGCGAAGTCGTAGTCGGCTGCGGTCTTCGCCGGGTCCTCGAGGTACGGGGTCAGCGGCTCGATGAGGTCGGCGCTGTACTGCGAGTAGGCCGTCGAGTCCATCGGCAGGAAGTAGACGTCCGCGCCCCCGGAGCGGATCGTCTGCTCCATCTTGTCGAAGTAGAGGTCCTCGGAGAACGGCTGCATGTTGACCTTGATGCCGGTCTCCGCGGTGAACTGGTCGATGAGCTTGGTCGCGCCGTCCGTCCACGGGTGCTGGTTGGCCAGGAACGTGATCTCCGTCCCGGCGTACTTCTTCCAGTCGAACGCCGCGGCCGACGGCTCGGCCGACGGTGCGGCCGACGTCGCGACCGACGGTGCAGCCGATGCCGCGACCGACGCCGCCACGGAGGGCACCGCCGACGGCGCGACGGAGGGCGCCGGGGTGCTCCCCTGGCCGGCACACGCCGACACCGCGATCGCGACCGTCGCGAGCAGGACGCCCGTGCGCCTGATTGGACTCCTCATGGTTCTCTCCTCCTGAGGTCGATCGGATCCGCCCGGCGAGGCTCCGGGCCGGAGGCGATCACGCGCTGAGCCACGAACGCATGCTCTCGATGTACGACTCGGTGATCGGTCGCTCGCTGGCGACGGTGTACCACAGCCCGGCCCGCTTCACGACCTCGGGCATGATGCGCAGGGCCTCGGCCACCTGTTCCCACGTGACTCCCATCTGCTCGGGCCGGTATGCCACGCCGATCCGGTCCACCACCTCCTTGATCCATTCCGCCCGGTTGTCCTGGAGAGCGCTCATGAGGAGGACTCCCAGGCCGACGATCTGGCCGTGGATGAAGGGACGCCCCGTAAGGTACTCGAGGGCGTAGAACACGAAATGCTCGGCCCCCTCGATGTGACGAGGGTTCCACCCGGCGTTGTGGAACGCCGAGCCGCCCCAGCGCAGTGACTCCGCGAGCGCCCGGATACCTTCGTCGTTGACCGCGTGGATGTCGTCGGCATGGTCGATCACGCGTTGCAGGGCGACCTGTGCCTCCGCCACCAAGCGCTCGTCGTAGGGCCAGCGCGGCTCGGTCTTGCCGAGATCCCTCGCCATCTGCCAGTCCCAGTGCCCGGTGTGGTAGCAGATGATGTCGCCGACTCCGGAGCGGTTGAGATCGATCGGCGCGCTGCGGACGACGTCGAAATCGACGTAGACGGCCTCCGGGATCGCCCACGCCACGTACCGGACGACCCCGTCGACGCGGACCGCGGCCCGGTGCGCCCAGGCGGCGTTGACCGACATGACGGTCGGCACCTGGAAGAGCGGGATCCGCCGCGCCCAGGCGACGTACTTCGCGACGTCGAGGGCCTGACCGCCGCCCAGGCCGATCACCGCCTCGCAGCGGGGCAGGTCGCGGACCATCCGGTCCAGGTCGTCACGCTCGAGCGAGCCGACGAAGAGGGGGCCGACCAGGTGCTCGTCGAAGTCGCCGGCGAAGCGTGGCCACAGGTCCTCCATCGTGACCACCAGGTACGGTCGATGGACCGAGTTCTTCAGTTCGGCCACCAGGCCGCGTCCATAGACGGTGGGGAAGAGCTCAGGCATGTGGCCTCCTGGATCCCTGGTGGTCATGCGCACGTGCGCGGGACGCGCCCGGCCGGGTCATGGGCACGGCGGGTGCCGGCAGGTCAGGCGACATCGGCCGCCGTCCGGTGGGACGTCGCGCTACCGGTGACGGTGAACGCGGACGAGAGCTCGGCCGGCGCCCCGTGCGTCCGGGCCAGCTGGAGCGCAGCGGCGATGGCGCCGACGACGGTGGCGTTGGCTCCACGCAGGGCGGCTTGCGTCCAAGACTTTG
>JBAWVU010000213.1:0-5200 GCA_037147135.1 Chloroflexota bacterium | reverse complement strand
AGTCGATCGGGATGCCCGCGTTCGCAAGGAGCTCGAGGAGGTGCGTGCCGGCAGTCTCCGGGTCGGGCACGCGGACGGTGACCGAGGGCCCGTCCACGCGCACCTCGGCGACCCCGTTCGCCGGGCGGAGCGCCGCGGCGAGGCGCTCCGCGTCGGCGGTCCGGCGCGCGTCGTCGCCGTCACCGGCGACCTCGATTCGGAACGTGGGCGGCGCGTACCTGGCAACGAGATCGTCGAGCGGGGACTCCACGACGAGCCGGCCGCGGTGGAGGATCGCGACGCTGTCGCACACGCGCTCCACGTCGGTGAGCACGTGCGTCGACAGGATGACGGTGGCGCTCCCTCGAAGGCGGTCCACGATCGCGAGGACGTCGCGCCGGCCCTCCGGATCGAGCGAGCTCACCGGCTCGTCGAGGAAGAGCACCGCCGGGCGCCCGACGATCGCGGCTCCGATGCCGAGGCGCTGCCGCATCCCACCCGAGTACCCGCCGATCCGGCGCCGCGCCACGTCGGCGATGCCCACGAGGTCGAGGACCTCGTCGACCCGGCCGCGGAGCTCGGACCCGCGGAGACCGTGGAGCCGGCCCGCGAGCGTGACGAGCTCGCGGCCGCGCATCCAGCCGTAGTAGCGCGGCGCCTGGTCCAGGTAGCCGATGCGCGCCTGGACGCGCCCGTCCTCCGAGCCCGGCCCCGCCACTGCGACCCCCGCGACGGTCGCGGAGCCTGCCGTGGGCCTGGCGAGGCCGGTGAGGAGGCGCAGCGTCGTCGTCTTGCCGGCGCCGTTGGGCCCGAGGAGCCCGAAGACGCTTCCTGCCGGGACGGCCAGGTCCAGGCCGTCGAGCGCGAGCACGTCCCCGAACCGCTTCGTGAGCCCCCGCGTGGAGATCGCGGCGGCTGAGTCTCCCCCCGCAGGAGCCGTCATGCATCCTCCCTCGCGAGGAGGAGGTACGCGAGCGCACCGATGGTCGAGACGAAAAGGATGATCACCGCCCAGACCGGCTTCGGGAGCCAGCGCACGCGACGCTCGGGACGCGTGAGGTCCCAGAGGCTGAAGACGATGAGGATGATGTCGATGATGACGAAGGGTGCGACGACCGCGATGAGCATCGGCGTGTCCATGGCGAGCGCACGCTAGCATCCCCGGACACGCGCAGGCATGGACCGACCGGCACCGATCGCCCGGTCCGTCCGTACGGGACCGCGCGAAGGGAGTCAGGCGAAACGCGTCACGCGGCGGCCCAGCGAGCGCCCGCTGGTAGACTCGCGGGGCTCCGCCGGATACCCAGCGCGTTCCTGCGGCGGGCGACCGACGAACCCCGGAGGGAATCGATGACCGACCACCGCGAGCGCTGGGCGCTCGTCCTCGGCGCCTCGAGCGGGATGGGCGAGGCGACCTCGCGCGCCCTCGCGCGCGCCGGCTACAACATCGTGGGTGTCCACCTCGACTACCGGGCGGCCCTGGCCCACGTGAGGGAGGTGAAGGCCGCGATCGTCGCCGCCGGGTCGGAGGCGCTGTTCTTCAACGTGAACGCGGCCGATGACGTGAAGCGGGCGGGCATCCTCGACGCGATCGCCGCGCGGTTCGCCGAGTCCGTCGCCGCGGGCCGGGAGCCGCACCTCCGGGTCTTCGTCCACTCGCTGGCGTTCGGGTCCCTGCAGCCGTTCCTCGGGGCCGATCCGAAGGCCCGGATCAGTCGGAAGCAGCTGGACATGACGCTCGACGTCATGGCGAACAGCCTCGTCTACTGGACGCAGGATCTCTTCGCGCGCGGCTGGCTCAGCGAGACGCGGATCTACGCCCTCACCTCCGAGGGCTCGTCGCGCGTCATCCCGGCGTACGGCGCCGTGTCAGCGGCGAAATCCGCCCTCGAGTCGCACTGTCGGCAGCTCGCGATGGAGCTCGCACGCGCCGGGACCGGGTGCGCGGTGAACGCGATCCGGGCGGGCGTCACCATGACGCCCGCGCTCATGAGGATCCCGGAGGCGGCGGAGGTGATCGACTCGACGATGAAGCGGAACCCGTCCGGTCGGATGACCATTCCGCGGGACGTCGGCGACGCGATCGTCTGCCTCTCCGGCGACGGCCTGCTGTGGATGACCGGCAACGTCGTGAGCGTCGACGGCGGCGAGTTCGTGTCCGGCTGGTGACGGCGCGATGAGCGGTCGGGTCATCGTCGTCGGCTCGGTGAACGTCGACCTCGTCGCGCTCGTCGACCGGCTCCCCGCCCCCGGCGAGACGGTGAGCGGCGGACGGTTCGAGCGACACGAGGGTGGAAAGAGCGGCAACCAGGCCGTCGCCGCGGCCCGGCTCGGCGCAGACGTCGCGTTCGTCGGCGCCCTCGGCGACGACGCGTTCGGGGCCGAGGCGCGTGCCGCGCTCGTCGCCGAGGGCGTGGACGTGCGCGGCCTCACGACGCTCCCCGGCGTCCCCACGGGTGTCGCGCTCATCTTCGTCGACGCCGCGGCCGAGAACGCGATCGCCGTCGCGTCGGGAGCGAACGGTGCAGTGGCCCCGGACGTGGTCTCCGCCGCGCTGTCGGCGCTCGCACCGGGGCCCGGGGACGTTGTCCTCGTCGGGACGGAGATCCCGATCTCGGCGGCAGGGGAGGCGCTGCGGATCGCGCGTGCAGGGGGCGCCACCACCGTGCTCAACCCCGCCCCGGCGACGGGCGTCGGCCGCGCGCTCCTCGCGGCGGCGGACGTCGTCACGCCGAACCGGACCGAGCTCCGGCAGCTCACCGACGCAGCCGCCGCCCGGACGGAACCGCCCGGCTTGGGTGGCGCGGCCGCAGAGCGATGGGCCCGGGAGCTGCTCGACGACGGCCCGGGCGGGCCAGGTGTGGGCCGTGCGGTCGTCGTGACGCTCGGCGCGGCCGGAGCGCTCGTCGTGGAGCGTGGCGACACACGCGACAGCGTCGTGACGACCGACGTGCCCGCGCACCGCGTCGAGCCGGTCGACACGACCGGAGCCGGCGACACGTTCTCCGGCGCGCTCGCCGCCGCGCTCGCGGAGGGGCGATCGCTCGTGGACGCGGTCCGGTGGGCCGGGGCTGCGGCCGCGTTCTCGACGACGAAGGCAGGGGCGCGCGAGGGGATGCCCGACCGGGCGACGCTGGACGCGTTCCTCGCGGAGCGCACCGGGGCAGATGGCGTACGTCCGGGCCGATCCGGGGTAGTGTGACGGCGACGGGCCCGTTGCTGGCCCGGAGACGACGCGGAGGATCCCGGTGCAGCGCCCCGCACCCCACCAGGACGACGACGAACAGGTCCACGACGATGAGCACGTCCACGACGCGGCGTGCGGGCACACCGATGACGGGCACGCCGCTGACGGGCACGCCGCTGACGGGCACGCCGCTGACGGGCACGCCAAGGTCCACGCGTCGCACCTCGGCCACATGCACGTGCACCGCCCCGCCTGCGGGCACGAGGCGGTCGCGCACGGGGCGCACGTCGACTACCGGCACCACGAGCATCGCCATGCCGGGCACGGGACGCACTACGACGAGCACTGACGCCCGGTAGCGCCGGCCGCGCCCGGTCAGTCGGCCGGGTCGATGTGCTCGCGCGGGTCGACCTCGCGACCTCCGCGATCCACGACGATGAACCGTCCGTGCGGGCCGCTCCCGCGAACGAACATGCCGAACGTCTCGAGGAGCGCGTCCGGCGTGAGCACCTCGCGACCGGGGCCGAGCGCGACGACGCGGCGGGCCAGGAGCATGACCTGGTCGTACTCGGCCGCCTCCTCGATGTCGTGCGTCGCGGTGACGAGCGCGGCGCCCCGGATGAGCTCCGCAGCGAACGCCTCCAGGTAGATCTCGCGAGCGCCGGCATCCAGGCCGGCCGTCGGCTCGTCGAGGACGACGAGGTCCGCCCTGCGCGCGAGGACCTGGGCAAGGTAGACGCGCTGCTGCTGGCCACCCGAGAGCGACCGGAGGGCCTGGTCGGCGAACCGGTCGACCCCCATCGTCCGCATCGCCGCTGCCACGAGGTCGTGGTCCTCGCTCGACATCCGCCCGAGCAGCCCGAGCTCCGGGTATCGCGCCATCCGGACCACCTCGACCGCCCGGAGCGGGAGCGCGAACCCGGACGCGTGGAACTGGCTCAGGTACGCGATCCGGCGCGGCAGCGAGCCCGGCTGCTTCCCGAACACGGTCATCGAACCGGCGACCGGCCGCGCGAGACCGACGATCGTCTTGAGGAGCGTCGACTTGCCCGAGCCGTTGGTGCCGACGAGCGCGAGCGACGTCTGAGGGCGGACCGTGACGTCGATCCCGGCGACGATCGATCGGCCCTCGTACCCGACGGCGAGGCCGGTCGCGCTGATCGGGTCGGCCCCGGCGTCCTCGGCTGGAGCCGGCAGCTCACCACGGGCCGCGGGGGCGGGTCCGCTCGCTCGCGAGACGGGGCCGGGCACAGGCCCGCTCACGCGACGACCTTCGGCATGGTGGCGCGCGCCCTGACGTTCTGCACGAGCAGCACGACGAAGAAGATCGCGACCGCGACGAGGACGACCGTGGCCCCGGCGGCGGTATCGAGGTGGTAGCTGAGGAGCAGCCCCAGGTACGTCGCGATCGCCCCGAAGGCGATCCCCCACGCCATCATCGCGCCGATCCGCCCGGCGATGAGCGCGCCTGCGCCGGCGGGCGCGAGGAGCATCCCGAAGACGAGGAGGGTGCCCACGCTCTGGAACGACACGATCACCGTCGCGGCGACGAGGAGGAGCATGACGACGTGGTAGGCGCGGGCGGGGAAGCCGGCGACCTGCGCCTGCTCGGGGTCGAAGCAGAGGAGGAGGAACGGCCGCGCGCAGACGAACGCGACCGCGGCGACTCCGACGGTCACGGCTGCCTGCAGGATCAGGTCCTCCGCGCTCACCCCGAGGAGCTCACCGAAGAGGATCCGGATGAGGTCCCCGGAGAACGTCGACGAGCGCGAGACGATGACGACCCCGAGGGCGAGCATCCCGACGAACAGGAGCCCGATCGCCGTGTCCGACGAGAGGCGGGATCTCGCCTGCACCAGGCTCACGCCGCCGATCATGACGAGCGCCCCGAGCGCCGCCCCGACCATGCCGGGGATGCCGATGAGGATCGCGACCGCGACGCCGGGCAGGACGCCGTGGGCGAGGGCATCGCCGATGAACGCGAGCCCGCGGAGCACGACGAAGGTCCCGACGATGGAGCACGAGATCGACACG
>JBAWVU010000212.1:0-5228 GCA_037147135.1 Chloroflexota bacterium | reverse complement strand
CGGGCGAAGTCGAGCACCCGGTCGATCATGCGGAGCAGTGTCTCACCGCTGCCAAGGATGTACTCGACGCTCTCCCGGTCCGCGGGTGCCAGGTCCGACGCGTCGAGGAGGCGGCCGAACCCGAGGATGGAGTTGAGCGGCGTGCGGAACTCGTGGCTCATGAGGGAGAGGAACTCGCTCTTCGCCCGGTTCGCCGCCTCGGCGGCGTCCCGTGCCGCGACGAGATCCTCCTCGAGGCGGACGCGCTCGGTGACATCCGTCACGGACGTGATGTACCGGGTGGATCCGTCCCCGCCGGCATCAAGCTGCGACGACAGCTCGAGTGACCGGTATGAGCCGTCACGGGCCCGGAACCGTCGCGTGGCGCGGATGTCACCTCCACCGGACGCCGCGGAGGCGGCGACCTGCTCTTCGCGCCCAGGCACGTCGTCCGGGTGCATCCGGCTCTGCACGAACCCGGGGACGCCGACGATCTCGTCCGGTCGGTACCCCAGGACAGGCTCGATGCTCGGGGAGATGAAGTCGATGACATCGCCGTCGTCCGAGCGGTGACCGGCGAGGATGATCGCGCTGCTCGCCTGCGCCAGGTCCGCGACGAACGTCTCGCGCGCGCGAAGACGCCGCTCCGCCTCGTTACGCTCCGTGACGTCGATCGCGACGACGACGAACCGCTCGGGCCTGCCTTGCGGTCCCGCGAGATACAGGACGGAGCTCGCCACGTCCCGGTAGCCGCCGTCCTCGGTCCGCATCCGGTGCTCGTACGACCGGGGTCGCCCTTCCTCGCCCGACGCGGCTGTGGAAACGGCGACGAAGCCATCGCGATCCTCCGGATGGATCCGCTCCACGATCCAGCCCGGCTTCCCCAGCACGGAGGCGGGGTCCGCGCCGAGCAGCGCCCGCAGCCCCGGGCTCGCGTAGTCGATCGTGAGCGTGGCGATGTCGCCGCTGAAGAGCGCACCGGGCATCGCCTCGGCGATCCCGGCGACGAACTCGGTGCGCGCCTCGAGAGCTGCCGCCGTCCGGGTGAGCGCGGCCTGCACCCGCGTCGCCTCGTTCGCCAGGATCCATGCCCGCGCCGCGAAGAGCGCGACGATGGCGATCACCAGCAGGTCCGTGGCGACGTCCACCAAGTCCGACTCACCGACCAGCTGGCCGACCAACCCGACGACTGCGGCTGTAAGGGCGGCGGCGGTGATGAAGGCAAGCCTGGCCCGAGCCGGCAGCGGGCTCTGGTCCGGCCGCACGCGCATGAAGTCCACGATCGTCGGGTGGAGCATCGCGGCGCCGAACAGGACGGAGGTGACCATGGTGAACGGGACGGCCGCGGTCGAGGCGATCACCGTGGCGCCCAGGGCGTCGTGTGCAAAGAGCGTGTCCGCGACGAGCTGCGCGACAAGGGCGCCCGCGAGGAGCCCGATCGCCCCGGTGACCCGCCCATAGCGGATGAAGACGAGCGAGCCGAGGCCCACGAGCGCGACGTCGAGGACGACGACGACGACGGACATGTCGCCGGCGGCCGAGCCGAACTGGCTGCTGTCATGCGTCCCGAGGACGAGGGCGAACACGGCGACCCCGGCGGTCGCCGTGACGATGAGCGCGTCGACGATCTCACCCGCGTCGCGGAATCCGCGTCGCGACCACGCGGCCAGGGCGACCGCAGCGACCATCATGGCGTACGAGACGACGTAGAGCGCGTCGACGGGCGCGGGCACGCTCGGCGCCCATCGACCGGTGCTGCCCATGGCGGCCCCCACCACGTCGGCGGCCAGCGAGACCCCGATCCCGGCGATGAACACGATCCAGGGGACGGCCGGCCGGGGCGGGGTCGCGCGGAGCCGCCAGACGACGCACGCGAGCGCGACCAGCTGCGTCCCGAGCGCGAGGGCATCGGTGGCCGCGCCGCCCTCGGGCATGACGGCCACGGCGCATGCGGCCGCCACGCCACCGACGAGCAGGACAGCCCACGCGACCGAGCGGATGCCTCCGGGAGCTGTGGTGGTCATCTCGGGCTGTGGACCTCAGGTGTCGCGTCGATGCGCCCGTGCGTGGCGTGAGGCGCCCATCGACCGAGGGTCGCCATCGACCCCTCGGCTGACTGTACGTCCAGCGCGGTGCGGATTGCATCATCCATCGGTACCAGCCGGCCTACGTCATGAGCGGGACGGCACCCGGTACACTCGGTCGCATGAGCGGATCGCAGGAGTCGTTCGGGCGCTCCTTCCACGGCAGGACCGACCTCCGCGTCGGCGGGCCGATCCCGGAGCCCCGGGAGGGCTTCATCGGCGAGGAGGAGGCGATCGCGCGCGAGCGCGGCATGCTCGCGACCGACGATGCCCGCGGCGGGGTGCCGGCGTGGCTTGCGGCCACGCTCAACTACTGCACGCGCTGCGGGTCGCGCCTCGAGCTGGGACAGGTCGAGGGCGAGGACCGGGACCGCCTCGCGTGCTCGGAATGCGGGTACATCGCGTACGTGAACCCGCGGCTCGTCGTGACGACGCTACCGGTGACGGACGCCGGCGAGGTCCTGCTCCTCCGGCGCGGCATCGAGCCCGCGCACGGGCTGTGGGCGCAGCCCGGCGGCTTCCTCGAGATCGACGAGACCGTACGGGAGGCCGCCGTCCGCGAGACGCTCGAGGAGATCGGCGTCGTCGTGGAGCCCGGCGAGATCGTCGGACTCTATTCGCGGCCTGAAGCGGCGATCGTCGTCATCGCCTTCGAGGCGCGGATCGTCGGCGGTGAGCCGCACCCGACCCCCGAGGCGATCGAGGTCCGGCCGTTCGCCCCGGAGGCGATCCCGTGGCCGGAGATCGCGTTCCGGACGAGCGAGTGGGCACTCCGCGACTGGCTCAAGCGGGCCCGGCCCGACCTCCATCCGCTCCTCCGATCGGAGCACGGAGGGTAGGCGAGGCCGCGGACAGCGGGTGGCGGCCGGTGCGCCCGCCCGCCTGGCGGACCGGGCCGACCTCGCCTCAGCCGGCCCGGCGGTGGAGCCTGGCCGGGGTGACCGCCGTGCGTGCCCCGCGGTTGCGCAGCGCCTTCGCGAGCGCCACGTCGTGGTTGCGATGCTCGATCGCGTCGTCGAGCGGCGCGAGCACCACGCTGCCGCCCGCCCGCCGCCCCAGTGCGATCCGGACGAGCTGATCGGACAGCCACGGGTTCTTCGGGAGGACCGGGCCGTGGAGGTAGGTAGCGAACACGTTGTCCCGTCGCGCACCCTCGTTCCCGTCGCGCCCGTTGTTCCCGGCCCCCGCGACGACCCGCCCGAACGGCACGGCTCCGGGTCCCAGCTCCGTCACGCCCGAGTGGTTCTCGAACCCGACGACCGTCTCGACCTCGCCGTCGATCGTCACCTCGCAGGCGGCGTGCTGCATGAACCGCTGGCTCCCGCCTCGGGTCTCGAGGTCGAGCACGTGGGCGCCCTCGAGCGCCTCGCCGGCGCTCGGGATGTAGCGGTGGCCGAAGAGCTGGAGGCCGGCGCAGACGGGGAACATGACGACGCCCGCGTCGGCGGCGTCGCGCAGGGCGCCGGCGACGCGCGGCAGGTCGCGGGCCACGAGCGCCATCTCGACGTCCTGTCCGCCCTGGGCGAAGACGATGTCGAACGACGTGAAGTCCGGGACCGGGTCACCGGCCTCGATCGCGACGGTCTCCGTCCGGATCCCGCGCCAGCGCGACCGCAGCTCGACCGACGTGACGTTGCCTCCGTCTCCCGCGACGTTGAGGAGGCGCGGCCAGAGGTGCGCGATCCGGAGCGGCGGCAGGTCGGCGGGGGGCGTCGGCTCGGCCGCCGTCACCCGGCCGGCCTCGGCCCCGGGCCCCTCGGGGGCAGACTCGGGCGCCGGCCGGTCGATCGTCTCTGTCGTCATCGGTTGCCTCTCACTGATCCCAGAACCGGCCGGTCCAGCCGCGCCGCCGCATCTCGTCGCGGATCTCGATGGTCGGGGTGTAGCCCGCGACCACCGTGAGCCGGCCGCCGGGCTCCACCTGCGCGAGCGCCGCGTCGAGCGCCGCGGGCCGATCCTCCACGATGGTCATCCGGGCCGGGTCGACGCCCGCGTACTTGAGGCGCGTCGCGAGCTCGTCCGCCCGGAGCCCGGAGACGACGACCGACTCCACCCGGGGCGCCATCGACTCGACGTCGACGTCCCAGAGCCACGCGAAGTCCTCGCCGTCGACGAGCGTGTTGCTCACCGCGATGAGGAGCCTGCGTGGCTCCCCCTCGGTCGCGAGCGCGCGGAGGGTCGTGTTGAAGCTCGTCGGGTTCTTGCTGAACGCGAGGACGACGCTCCTGCCATCGGGGAGGTCGATCGTCTCGATCCGCCCGAACGCGGGTCGGATCCCCGCGAGGGCCCACGCGGCGTGGTCCGTCCCGGCGCCGAGCCCGATGACGGCCGCGACCGCCGCGGCCGCGTCGTACGCCACGTGGACGCCGGCCTGGGGGATCCGGAGGTCGAGCGTCGTCCCGTCCGGGAGCCGGATCGAGCACCGCGTCTCCGAGAGCCCGGTCACCTCGACCGATGTGACCGCGACGTCGAGCGGTGGCCGCGCGAACCCGCAGCCCGGGCACGCGTAGTCGCCCATGTGGCTCAGGTAGACCGCCCGGTAGGCGAGGTCCTCGCGACAGCGCGGGCAGCGGATGGTGTCCGCCGCGCGCGTGATCCGGTCGAGCGACTCGTGGATGTCGAAGCCGAACGTCACGCGCCGTCCGACGCGGTCCTCCGCGAGGGACGCGACGAGCGGGTCGTCGGCGTTGACGACGAGCGCGCGATCCGCGGGCAGCGCGCGTGCCACCGTGTCGATCGCGTCGCCGAGCGCATGGAGCTCGCCGAAGCGGTCGAGCTGGTCCCGGAAGAGGTCGACGATGACGAGCACGCGCGGCAGGAGCTCGTCCGCCACGACGAGGAGCGCGCCCTCGTCCACTTCGGCGACGAGGACCCCGCGCGGGAGGCCGCCGCGCAGGTCGGCGAACCCGACGGCGATGCTCGTGACGCCCTGCACGAGGTTGGAGCCGCTGCTGTTGTGCGCGACGGGGATCCCCTCGCCGCGGAGGAGGGCCGCCGCGAAGCGGGCGGTGGTCGTCTTGCCGTTGCTCCCCGTGATCGCGACGACGGGCACACCGCGCTCCGCCACGAGCGTCCCGAGCACGCCCGGGTCGACGCGTCGCGCGACCATCCCGGGAAGCGACGTCCCGCCGCCGCGCCCGAGGAGGCGCGAGCCGGCGCCTGCGG
>JBAWVU010000211.1:0-5230 GCA_037147135.1 Chloroflexota bacterium | reverse complement strand
CGAACTGGGCCATGAACCAGTCCCAGCCGCCCGGCGCGGGCTCCGCCGAGTTGTTCGCCGCCCGCAGGACGGGCGACGCGGGGACTCCCGAGATGGCTCCCCACTGGTGGTCGAACCAGAAGCTCCCGCGCGTCAGCGCGATCGACGTGCCGTCGAGCCGGAGCGTGCTGAGGGCCGGGTCGAGCCGGATCGCGGGGATCGAGTAGTAGAGCGACCCCATCCCGTCGACGCTCGGCATGCATCCGCCGTCGCCCTGCAGCAGCGTCTCCTTGCCGGACGTGAACGTGAGGTCGATCGACAGCGTGCGGTGCGGCTCCGTCCCCCGGTCCACGCCCCACGCCTGGATCGTGAGCGGGAAGAGCTCGCCGCTGCGGTGGCAGCGGATCGTGTTGCGCCCGAGCCGGTACGTGAACGGGTCGGGCTGCCAGTCGACGAGGCCGCTCGTCCCCGCGAGGACGACCGGCACGGCCTGGAAGTGATGCCCTCCGGCCTCGCTGATCGCGAACTGCAGCTCGACGACCTGGTTCTCGTCATCCGACAGGCCCATCCCGGCCGCCAGCGCCGGCGGGTAGAGGGCCGTCTGGAAGAACATGAGCTCGACGCCGTATTCCTTCCCGTCGGTGCCCCAGCAGCTCCCGACGAAGAAGTGCCACCCGACCTGGCTGCGCCCCTTGGGCAGGTGGTCGCGCGGGAACTGGAGGTCCGCGGGCGCCGGGACCATGTCGTAGCCGACCGCTGCCGGGGGACCGAGGAACCCGGCCTGGATCACGTACGCCTGGTGCGGGGACAGCTCATCGCACTGGTCGAGCAGCCGCTCGTAGACCTTCCGGTAGTCCGGCGTATGCGAGACCGGGTGGTCGATCAGGTACCTGAGGAACCGCCGCATCCGGTCGCCATGGGCGCGAGGGCCGTTCCTCGGATCGGCGAGCCGGGTCGCGACCTCCGGCGGGATAGAGGCGATGTCGAGCTCCTCCATCCACAGCGCCAGGGCGATGTCGTCCCGGGTCGCCTGGTCGAATGCCGCCACCGCGAGGGCCACGTCGGGGGTTCCGCCACGCTCCGTCATCACCGCTCTCCCTGCAGTGCGTCGCCCGAAGGGGCGGTCGAGATCCCGACGCTGCGGGCTGCCCAGGTCGCGAGGCAGCGTCCTCGCGAAGTGGCGGGGCCCCGCATCACGCTTCGTTCGTGAAGCCTACTCCGCGACCGGCGCGACCGGCGCGACCGGCGCGACCGGCGCGACCGGCGCGAGGTGTCCGGCCGGGGCCGCGATAATGGGCGTCACGGCGCGGGATCCGCATGGGACAGGAAAGAAGGCGATCGTGAGCTGGACGTACGGCGTGGTGGGTTCGGGGCGGCAGGGGACGGCGGCCGCGTACGACATGGCGAGGTTCGGCGATGCGGAGGCCGTGCTCGTCGCCGACGCGGACCCCGAGGCGGCCCATCGGGCCGCCGACCGCGTGAACGGCCTCCTCGGCCGGGAGATCTGCCGGCCGCATCGCGTGGACGTGACGGACCGTGGCGCGCTCCGGACGTTCCTCGAGCCGGTGGACTCGTTCCTCTCCGCGGTCCCCTACTGGCTCAACCCATCGATCGCCTGGGTCGCGATCGAGGCGCGCGCGAGCATGACGGACCTCGGGGGCAACACGGACCTCGTCCGCGAGCAGCTGCGACTGAACCCGGAGGCGGAGGCCGCCGGGATCGCGATGATCCCCGACTGCGGCCAGGTGCCGGGCATGGGCACATCACTCACCGCGTACGCGATGTCGCTGCTCGACGAGACCGACGAGGTGACGTTCTGGGACGGCGGCAACCCGCTCCATCCCGTGCCACCGTTCAACTACACGCTCACGTTCAACATCGCCGGCCTGACGAACGAGTACCACGGCGTCGCCCACTTCATCCGGGACGGGAGACGCGTCGAGGTGCCGACCTTCCAGCAGGAGGACTACGAGCTCGTCGACTTCCCGGAGCCGATCGGACGGATGGAGGCCTTCGTCGCCGGCGGGGGGACGTCGACGATGCCCTGGACGTTCGAGGGGAAGCTCCGCACGCTGTGGAACAAGACGCTCCGCTGGCCCGGGCACTTCGCGGCATGGAAAGCGTACATGGACGCAGGGCTGCTCGAGACCGACCCGGTCGACGTCGACGGCCTCCGGGTCGTCCCGCGGGACGTGCTCCACACGCTCCTCGACCCGAAGATCCGGGCGAAGCCGGGCGACCCGGACCTCGTCATCGTCCGGGTGCTCGCGAAGGGCCGCAAGGACGGCCGGCCGGCCGGCGTCGTTGTCGAGCTCATCGACCGGATGGACGAGGCGACGGGGTTCACGGCGATGGAGCGGACGACCGGCTGGGACGGGTCCCTCAAGGCGATCCTCAACGCGCAGGGCATCACGCCGCGCGGCGCGCATCCGGCGGAGATCGCCGTGCCGGGGCCGCTCTACGCGGACGAGCTGCGGAAGCGCGGCTTCAGCGTCACCGTGAGCGAGGCGGACGTCGCCGGTCTGTAGGCTGGTTCCAGCGGGTCGGGGGCGATCCGGGGCGGCGCAGGAGGGGATCGGATGGCGACCGAGCAGCGGATCCGGATCGGCGTCGTCGGCCTCGGCCTCATCGCGCAGGCGGTCCACCTGCCCAACCTCCAGACGCTCCGCGACCGGTTCGTCGTCACGCACGTCTGCGACCTGTCGCGGACGCTCGCGGAGGCGATCGCCGCCGACCTGCCGGGGCCGGCCCGCATCTCAACCGACTGGCGATCCGTCTGCGATGACCCGGACGTGGACGCGGTCCTGGTCATGACCCCGGGCGCGCACGGACCACAGGCCCTCGGGGCATCGCAGGCGGGCAAGCACGTCCTGTCCGAGAAGCCGCTGTCCGCGACGATCCGTGAGGCTCGGGAGATCGAGGCGACCGCCCGGGCCGCCGGACGCGTCCTCCAGGTCGGGTACATGAAGATGTACGACCCGGCCGTGGCACCCGGCCGCGAGGCCCTTGCCACCCTGGGGGACCGGCGCGTCGTCCGCGTGACGGTGCTGCATCCGGCCAACGCCCCGCAGTTCGCGCACGTCGCGCTCCGGCGGAGATCGGACGTGGACCACTCCGTGATCGCAGCCGACGCCGCGTACGAGGCCGCGCGCGCCGATGAGGCCCTCCCCGGCGCGACGGGCCCGCTGCGCTCGCTCTACCTCCGGACGATGCTCGGTTCCGTCTGCCACGAGCTCTCGCTCATGCGCGCGCTCGCGATCCCCTTGCCGCGGAGGTTCGCGTTCGGCCGGGCATGGCCGTTCGATCGGGATGTCATGCTCGAGGACCCGTCGAGCATCCACGGCGTCGCCGACCTCGGCGACGGGAGCCTCCTGGAGCTCACCTGGGCGTGGCTGCCCGGGTTCCCCGACTACGCGGAGGAGCTTGCCGTCTTCGGGCCCGCCGGGCGGATCCGGCTCGCGATGCCGGGACCATACCTGCCCGCGCACAGGGCGCGACTGCAGGTGGAGCTCTTCGACGGCGAGGTCCGCCGGGACACGACGTATCGGGCCGGTTACACGACCGCGTTCGTGCGCGAGCTCGAGGCGTTCGCGGATTCCGTCGCGGACGGGGCGCCGGTGCTCTCCGGCGCCGCCGGTGCCGCGGCCGACATCGCCGTCCTCCAGGAGCTGACGGCCGCGATCGGACGTGACCTGGGCGTGGACGTGGGAACCGAGGCCGTGGCATAGGGCCGGCCTGCTATCCTGCGCCTGCCCCATGATGCTCGACCCGATGGAAACGCTGCCGCCCGACAGCCCGGCCGCTGCCGCGCTGGAGCGAGGACGCCTGCTCCGCACGGCGGTGCCCCGGCGCACTCACGGGGACTGGGGGGCACGGCCGGCGGAAGACGCGGTCGCCGCCGTCCTCGCGTCGAACGAGGGGCGCATCGCCGACCTGGTCCCCGTCCGGATGGGGCGGATGGCTGCCTCGCCCTTCACCTTCCTGCGGGGATCCGCCGCGGCGATGGCGGCGGACCTCGCGACGACGCCGACCACCGGATCGATGGTCCAGCTCTGCGGCGACGCCCACCTCGCGAACTTCGGGATCTTCGCGAGCCCCGAGCGGCGGCTCGTCTTCGACCTGAACGACTTCGACGAGACGCATCCGGGACCGTGGGAGTGGGACCTCAAGCGCCTGGCGGCGAGCCTCGTCGTCGCCTCGCGCGACAACGGGTATCCGGAGAGCACGTGCCGGGACATGGCCCGGGCCGCCGCGCGCGCGTATCGGCAGTGGATCCGCACGTACGCGGGCACGCGCGCCCTCGACGTCTGGTACGCGCACATCCCGATCGAGACGATCATCGAGCGCGTGGAGCAGGCTCGCCGCCGCTCGAATCTGCGGATCTCGATCGAGCACGCCCGACGCCGCGACAACATGGCCGCCCTCGGCAAGCTGTCAACAAAGGTGGCCGGAGGCACCTGGCTCATCCGCGACCGCCCGCCCCTGCTGCAGCGCCTCCCCGATGACGACCCGAGTCGGGAGGCACTGCCCGCGCTGTACCGCGCCTACGTTCGCTCGCTGGCGCCGGAACGGCGCGTCCTCGTCGAGAAGTACCACCTGCTGGACGCCGCACTCAAGGTGGTCGGGGTCGGCAGCGTGGGGACCCGCTGCTACGTTGTGCTCTTCGCGGGCCCGGCCGGAGGGCCCCTCGTCCTCCAGGTCAAGGAGGCACGCGCGTCGGTGCTGGCGCCCTTCGTCAAGGTCCGCCGGCGTGGGCACCAGGGCGAGCGCGTCGTCACTGGCCAGAAGATCATGCAGGCGTTCTCGGACATCTTCCTGGGCTGGACTCGGTCGCCGGTGACGGGTACCGACTACTACGTCCGCCAGCTCTACGACATGAAGTTCGGCATCGACCTCGAGGGGGTCCGTCCGGCCGGCATGGAGATCTACGCGGAGGCCTGCGCATGGGCGCTGGCCCGTGCGCACGCCCGCTCCGGCAACCCGGCGGTCATCGCCGGGTACGTGGGGTCGGGCGAGGCCTTCGACGACGCGATCACCACGTTCGCGACGCGATACGCGGACCAGACCGAGCGCGACCATGCGGCGCTCGTCGCCGCGATCCGCTCCGGGAAGGTCCCCGCCCAGATAGGCGTCTGACCTTCCCGCCCGCTGCGGCCCGCGTTCCTCCCTCCCGACCGGTCCGGCACCGGAGCGGACCCGGCGGGCGACGACGAGGACGACGGAGCCTCCGGTCGCCCCGGGCTCAGGGGTA
>JBAWVU010000210.1:0-5279 GCA_037147135.1 Chloroflexota bacterium | reverse complement strand
CGGCGAACACGGCGCCCCAGTACCCGGCCACGGCCCAGCCGACGATGCCGGGGACGACGGCCTTCGCCATGTCGAGGACGAGGACGAGGAGGCCAGGACCCGGACCCGCGAGCTTCCACACGTTCGCCGAGCCGGGGTTTCCCTCTCCGCCGCGCAGGACGTCGATGCCGACCGACCGCCCGACCGCGAGTGCCGTCGGGAGCGAGCCCGCGACCCAGCCGAGGAGGAGGAGCGCGACGGCCGTCGCCGCCGGTACGTCCGGCGGGCCGGAGGGGAACGCGAACGGCGGCCCCACGCGTCAGCGGCCGTTCCGCGACACGATGCGGCCGCCGGGCCGGAGGAGCGCGCGAGCGACGAGCGCGGCCTTCCGCCTTCGCGGGACGACGGAGCGCCACGGTCGTCGAGCCCCGAGGCCGTCGCGCTCGATCTGGCGAAGGATCTCGCGGTACATCGACGCGGCTGCCCGGATCGACCGGCGGCCGTGTGTGAGGAAGACGATCCCAGCGGTGCCTTCGTCATACGCGGCATCCGCCCGCGCGATCCCGTCCCGGAGGAGCGCGCGGCGGTCGGCCGTCGCGAGGCCGTCGACGGGGATCCGGTGCGCCGCGAGCGTCGCCGCGGGGATGTACACGCGTCCGCGGGCCAGGTCCTCGTCCACGTCGCGGAGGATGTTCGTGCGCTGCATCGCGATCCCGAGCGACCGGGCGGCCCGGTCCGCGTCGGGCCCGTGGGCGCCGAGCACGGCGGCCATGAGTCGCCCGACCGTCCCGGCGACGCGGTAGCAGTACGCGTCGAGGTCCGCCTCGGTGCGGATGCGCGGGCCGGCGAGGTCCTGGCGCATCCCGGCGGTGAAGTCGGCCACCGCGTCGCGGGGGAGCGCCGGGTGGCGGCGCGCGAGGTCGTCGAGGATCCGCGTCTCACGCGTCTGCCGGGCCGGCGCCCGCCGGGCCGCCCACGCCTCCACGGCGGCGAGGCGCTCGTCGGTGTCATGGTCGGCGTCGAGGTCGGTCTCGTGCGCGCCCTCGAGGTCCACGAGGTCGTCGAGTGTCCGGAGCACGAGGTAGAGGAGCTCCGTGTCCTCGCGGACGTCGCGGGGAAGGAGGCGCGCGGCGAGGGCGAACGTCCGCGCGACCTGCCTGATCGTCTCGCGCGCCTCGGGCAGGAGCGCGGCGACGGCCGGATCGCGACCGGGCGCGGCCGTCGCCACCATCTCGTCCGTCGCCGCCACCCCCTCCGTCCCGCTTCGCTCAGCGACCCGCGGCGAGGTCGGCGCGGACAAGGTCGGCCGTCACCTGCGCCGTGAGGAGGGTGCCGGGCAGTCCCGCCCCAGGGTGCGTGCCGCCGCCCACGTAGTAGACGCCGCGGACGGCGCGGTCGCGGTTCGGCTGGCGGAAGTACGCGGATTGCTGGAGGGTCGGCTCGACCGCGAAGGCGTTCCCGTCGGTCGCGCCGAGCGCGTCCCTGAACGTCAGGGGCGTCCAGGCGTGCTCGGCCACGATCGAGCTCCGCAGGCCGGAGAGCCCGGCCGGTCCCTCGAGCCAGTCGATGAGCCCATCGCGGACCATCGGCTCGACCCGCATCCAGTCGTCGCCCGACCGGAGGTTCGGGACAGGGAGGAGGACGGTGATCGCGTCGCCGCCGGCGGGCGCCATCGTCGGGTCGGTCCGCGTGGGGGCGTGGATGTACACGTTGAACGACGTCGGGAGCCGCCGATCGTGCGTCACCTCGCGGATGAAGCCGCGGTAGTCGTCGCCCACGACGAGCGTGTGGTGCAGGAGGCGTGGCACGGGCCGATCCGTCCCCAGGTAGAGGAGGTAGGCGCTCATCGTCGTGCGAAGCGGCCGCAGCCGCCAGGGCAGCCGATCGGGGGCATCCGGGAGGAGCGCGCCACGCGCCGTGACGTCCCCGTTGTAGACGACGAGGTCCGCCGGGATCTCGACGCCGCTGTCGGTGACGACCGCCCGCGCCCGGCCGTTCGCATGGACGATCCGCGCCCCGCCGTCGCCCGTCACGATCGTCCCGCCCCCGGTCCGGACGAGCCGCGCCATCGCCTCGACGAGCGTGTACAGGCCGTCCTCCGCGTACCACGCCCCGTCGGCGATCTGGAGATAGACGAGCGCGGAGTAGATGGCGGGCACCCGGTACGGGTCGCCGCCGATGAAGAGCGAGTGGAAGTCGAAGACCTGGCGGACGAGCGGATCGTCGAAGTACCCGGCGACGAACGAGCCGAGGAAGCGGATCGCATCGAGGCGGACCATCGTGGGGAGCAGGGCCGCGAAGTCGATCGCCCGCGTGAACGGGACGCGCCCGTAGCGGAGGATGCCCTGCTCGTGTATCGCCTTCGTCGCCGCGAGGAACCGGTCGAGGTTCGCGGCGTCGCGCACGTTGAACCGCGCGATCTCCCCGCGCAGGCCGTCGACTGACCGCATGAAGTCGAAGTGGCGCGGGTCCTCCGTCCAGCGGATGCGGTACATGGGGTCGAGCTCATGGAGGTGCGCCTCGGCCGCGAGGCTCGATCCCGCGAGCCGGAAGACCTCGTCGAACAGCCACGGCATCGTGATCAGGGACGGGCCGGCGTCCCACGTGAACCCGCGGTCCCGGATCCGCGACGCGCGGCCGCCGACCGTCGCGCGCCGCTCCAGGACGGTCACGTCGAACCCGTCGGCGAGGAGGCGGATCGCGACGGCGAGGCCGCCGAACCCCGCCCCGATGACGACGACGCGGCGCCGCCCGCCGCCTCGGCGAGTCGGGGCGCCCGAGCCGGGACCGGCCGCGTTCGAGGCGAGGACTTCCGCCCGGGCGATCGGGGTGCTGTCCACGGGCGATGTCACGTCACGTCTCCTTCACAAGATCGCCCGCGCCAGCGCGCGGGCCGGCCGCGCACGGCGTCGGCGAGGCTGAGGACCTGGGCCGCGGTCGTCACGGCGACGGTGAGGGGGTGCCAGAGGACGGTCCGCAGCGGCATCCGCTCGCGGACGGCGAGGATGACCCGGAACGCCGCGACGAGGCCCATCGCTGCGAGGCCGCCGGCGACGAGGGTCGGATCACCGAGCGCGAGCCCGAGGAGCGGGAGCACGAGCGGGACGATCCACGTGAGCGTCGTCCACGCAAGGCTCGCGATCGCGACGGCGAATGAGCCGCCCCCGTACGCGACGAAGACGCGCCGCCACGCGGCCAGGGCGCCCGTGCCGTCCGGGTAGTGGCGGGTGCGGGCGATGTCCGCCGCCCGGACGACCCGCACGCGATCGCCGGCCCGCACGAATGTCCGCGCGAGCTCGACGTCCTCGCGTTCGCTCGCGGGCGCGGCCGCGTGGCCGCCGGTGCGCACGTACGCCGCGCGATCGACGAACAGGAGCGGTCCGTACGCGAACGCGAGCGCCGAGGGGCGTCCCCACGTCGCGGGGAGGAGCGCGAGGGGGAGGAGCCCGAAGATCGTCATCGGGAGCTGCGGCACGCAGACCTGCTCAGCGAAGGTGGGCATCGCGTAGGTCGTCACGCCCGAGACGAGGCTGGCACCCGTCCGGCGCAGCTCCTCGGCGAGACTGCGCAGGGCGCGGGAGTCCTCGAGGACCGTGTCGGCATCGAGGAAGAGTACCCGGGCCCCGGTCGCGGCTGCCGCGCCCCGGTCGCACGCCCAGCTCTTGCCGGCCCAGCCGGCCGGCTTCGGCGGCGCCTCGAAAACGCGATCCGCCTGCCCGGGCCGGAGTGCGGCGAGCAGGCCCCGCGCGATGTCCGCCGAGCCGTCGGTCGACGCGTCGTCGACGACGAGGATCTCGACGTCGAGGTGGTCCTGCGCGGCGATCGACGCGAGGACCGACGGGAGTCTGGCGGCCTCGTCCCGACATGGGACGACGACGGAGATGCGTGCCGGCAGGGTGGTGGCCGGCAGGGTGGCGGCCGAAGGTGGCGCGACTGCGGGCGGCGCGGCCGGCGCAGGCGCGGCCGGCGTGCGCGTGGCCGGTGGCCGCAGCGCGATCTCGGCCGCGAGGAGGAGCGCGAGCGGGACGCCGGCCGCGACGACCGTCACGACGACCGCGAGCGCGGCGGGCGGGAGCGTGTATGCGCCCCAGGTCGCGAGCAGGACCTGCGTGATGACGAAGCCGGCGAGGAAGTTGAGCCCGAGGAAGCTTCGCCACGCACGGCGCGCCTGCTGCTCCCGCGGGTCGCAAAGGATCGAGACCGGGAGGAGCAGGTACGGTGCGAGGGCGGCCGCCACGACGAAGCCGAGTGGCCCGTACAGCGGTGGGATGGCGACGGCGATGGCGTACCCGACGAGGGCGACGACCGCGGTCGTCCGCGCGCCGGCGACGGTCGCGATCGAGCCGATGCCCGCGGCCCGGTCGTACGCGATGTCCTGGATCGCGCCGACGGCATGGCTCGCGACCCCCCACGCGTAGAACGCGGCGAGCAGCGGCCACGGGAGCGCGCCGAGAGCGAGGCCGGCGACGAGGAACCCCGCGATCGCGGGCAGGACGAAATGCGACGCCGACGTCGCCGAATCGAGGAAGGCGCGCTCCTTGGTCCGGAGCGGCGGAGCCGAGTACGCGATCGCCGCCGCGACCGCGAGGAGGACGGCGGCCGTCCCCGCGGGCGGCGCGACGACGGCGAGCGCCACGAGGCACGGGACGTTCGTGACCGCGATCGCGAGCCACGTGATGCGCCGCCGGTCGGGCGGCACGAGGCCACCCTCGGCCGAGCGCTTGCGCGGGTTCCGCAGGTCGGACTCGTAGTCGAAGATGTCGTTCACGCCGTACATGAGGAGGTTGTATGGGACGAGGAAGTAGGCGAACCCGAGCAGCACGGCCGCGTCGAGGCCCTGCAGGGCGGCGAACGACGCCGCGAGGAACGGGAGCGCGGTGTTTATCCACGAGAGCGGGCGGCTCGCGAGGACGAGGTCGCGGGCGATCTCGGCCGGACCGCTCCGATGCCCGGGGGCCGCCGCGACGGCCGTTCCGAGGTCGCTCACCGACGGAGACGGCCGGCGACGAGCTCGGCGGTGCCGACGGCCGTGAGGAAGAGTGCCTCGCCGTAGATGAGGTCCTCGACCGGGATCGGCCCGAGGCGGAGTCCGAGGATCGCCGGCTCCCCGTACGTGACGATCGGGATGCCGGTGAGGAGCGCGTCGAAGACGAGCGTGAACGCGAGGAAGACGGCCGACGCGAGCCACGTCGCCCGCCGCAGGACGATCCCGGCCGCCGACGCGAGGACGACCGAGCCGCCGAGCCAGGCGACCGCCGCCAGCGTGTACTCGGGGATCACGTGCGTGCTCCGCCGGCCCC
>JBAWVU010000209.1:0-5323 GCA_037147135.1 Chloroflexota bacterium | reverse complement strand
TCGCGGGGACCGGGGACGGGGACGGGAGCCTCGGCGGGCTCGCGGTCGAAGTGCGCGGCGACCGGGCGACCCTGACGGGGACGCAGACGCTCGCCGGGAGCGTGACTGCGCTCGACCTGGAGGTCCGGAACCTCTTCCTCGCGGGCCTCCCGCTGCCGGCCGCCGTCGCGGCGGCGACCCGCAACCCCCTGGCTCTCATCGGCATCGGTGACCGCGGCCGCATCGCCGTCGGCCAGCGTGCCGACCTCGTCGAGATGGACGACGACTTCGGGGTCGTCCGGGTCGCCCGCTGCGGGGTCTGGATCGATGCAGGCTGACGCCGGCAGGCGGGGGTCGCAGGCCGGAGCTCGCCGCCGTCCTGCGCGCCCCGGCTATCGTGTGGCGGCCGCCATGAGCTCCTTCATCCGCTCGGCCGTGTAGGACGGCCCCTCGTCGCGCGTGAGCTGGGCGAGTGCGTCGAGCGGCAGGTCGTCGAGGATCGCGCCGTTCGAGTTGAACAGCAGGTGCTCGTCCACGGCCATCCCGAAGGCCGAGCCCTCCTTCACGGCGTGGTACAGGTTCCGCGGCGCGACCGAGTCGCCCACGTTGATCACGCGCACGCCGGCCGCCCGGAGCTCCCCGAACAGGGCCACCTCCGGCCGCGTGTGGCAGGTCACGACGTCGTCGACCTCGAGCGTCGTCCGCTCGAAGTCGGCGCCACGGAGGATGACGGTGGTGCCGTCGATCGACTCGACGGTGGTGCTCGTGATGACCGTCACGGGATGCCCGTACGGCCGCGAATGGAGGACCTCCGCGTCGCCCTGCGCGAAGCGCTTGCGTAGGACGTACATGTGGATGACCTCGCAGTCCGCGGCGAACTCGCGGTTCTCCGTGACGATCGTGATCTCCCTGCCGATGTCGGCGAGGAACGCCGCGGTGTCCGTCGCCGCGTAGCTGTCGCCCCACAGGAGCACGCGGGCGCCGAGCTTCCGCATCTTCCGGCCGCCCGGGTGGCACTCGCAGGCGACCTTCGGGCAGGCCATCGCCTCCTCGAAGGGCACCACCCGGGAGGCGTCCCCGGCGACCTCGGGAACGAACGACCGGGCCCCGGTGGCGTTGAGGACGAGGTCGAAGCCGCGCAGCTCGTCGACGGTCGGCGCGTGGCTGAGGCGGATGTCCACTTCGAGGTCGAGCAGCTGGTCCCGGATCCAGTCCAGGTACCAGCGCATCTTCTCCTTGCCCGGGACCAGGCAGACGTAGAGCATGGCACCGCCCAGCTCGGCGTCCTTCTCGAACAGCGTCACGTGGTGGCCGCGCTCGGCCGCGATCCGGGCCGCCTCCATCCCCGCGGGCCCACCGCCGACGATCGCGACGTTCACCGGCTTCGGGGACCGCTTCATCCCCGAGTACGCGGCGTTGCCGCATGCAGCGTTGATGGAGCAGGCGATCTCCTTCTTCGCCATGAGCGACTCCTGCCAGCAGCCGCCGAGGCAGGAGATGCAGCGACGGATCGACTTGACCTTGCCGTACTGCGCCTTCACGGGCCAGTACGGATCGGCGAGGAGCTGGCGCGCGAGGCCGACGAGGTCCGTCTTCCCCTCGGCGAGGATCTGCTCGCAGTACTCGGGGTCGCGCAGCGAGTGGCTCGTGATGACCGGGATGCGGACGACCTTCTTCACCGCCTCGGCGGCATACGTCGCCCAGCCCTGCGGGTACTGCATGGGGTCGAAGCCGGCGCCGGGGCTCTCCTGCATGCCCATCGACAGGTCCACGGCGGCGCAGCCGGCCCGCTCGAGGACGCGCGCGGTCTCGATGCCCTCGTCGAGGCCGCGACCGCCCTCGCACCACTCCTCGAACGAGTACCGGACGAGGACCGGGAAGCCCTTGCCGCACTTCTTCTGGATCGAGTCGATGACCGCGAGCGGGAAGCGCATTCGGTTCTCGAAGCTGCCGCCGAACCGGTCCGTGCGCATGTTGAGGAACGGGCTCATGAACTCGGACAGGAGGTAGCCGTGCGCGGCGTGCAGCTCGACGGCGTCGAAGCCGGCCTGCTTCACCCGCCAGGCGGCCTCGCTGAAGAGGTCGACGAGCTCGAGGATCTCGGCGATCGAGGCGGCCCGGATCTCCTTGCCCTTCTCCTCGGCGTTCTCGTAGACGATCTCGTGGCCCGCGGACCATGGCAGCTTGAGGATCCGGTCCGTGGCGCCGAGCGTGTTGTAGCGGGGGATCGCGCACTGGCGCCCGGGGTGCTGGAGCTGGACCGCGCACTTCGCGCCGTAGCGATGCATGGACTCGGCCAGGCGGGCGAGCCCCGGGACGTAGTTGTCGCCGTCCGCCACCAGGCACGTCACCGTCGGGCGGCCGGTCTTCATGTCCGGAGTCGTTGCGCCCACGATGACGAAGCCGGTGCCGCCCCGCGCGATGTCGCCGTGATGGTGGATATCGCGCTCGCTCACCTCGCCGTCGGCGTGCGACGAGCTGATGTCCGTCGGCACGTGGACGATGCGGTTGGGAAGCTCGATGTTCCCCAGCTGGAGCGGGCTGAACAGGTGCGGGAAGGCCATGGGCGTGACTCCTGGGTGACGAGGCAGGGCTCGACGCCGGGATCGGGCGGATCGCGACACCCTGATGCTGGTGCGGACGGGCCGGGCCGGGCAATGCCAGAGCGGGTCGATGAAGTGGCAGAAGCGGCTGCCCGACCCGATCGGTGTGCGCCTTTCGTTCCACATGGCCCTGTCCGATGCGGCTGGCGGACTGGCACGGTCAGCGCATGGCCGTCTACGTCTGGCAGCAGGACCTTGAACCCGACTTCCCCCTCGCCGTGCTGGAGTACGTGGCGCACGGGGACGGCGATCGGATGCACTGGCACGATCACTTCGAGATCGCCATGGTCCTCGAAGGGCGTGGCGCCTTCATGTTCGGCCGACGGCCCCTCGCGGCGGACTCCGGCGACGTCTTCTTCATCGACAACTCGCAGCCGCACGTGGCGCTCGCGGATCCGGGGACGTCGCTCCGCCTGCTCCTCGTGCTGTTCCGGCCCGAGCTCATCGCCGGCCCGGGCTGCCGCGAGTTGGACCTCGGGTACCTCGCACCGTTCCGGGTCGACGAGCGCACGGCGTCGCCCCGGGTCCGCGGGACGTCGGCCCTCGCCGCGGAGATCGCCCCCGTCCTGCACGAGCTCAGGGCGACCTGGGAGCGGCACGACCCGGCCGAGCGCCATCTGGCCGATGCCACGCTGCGCCTCGCGCTCGCGCTGGTCAACCGCGGCCGCGGTGCCGGATCCGCCGCTGGGTCCGCACGGGCGGCGGCCGATCGTCGCGAGCAGATCCGGCCGGTGCTCGCGTACGTCGACGGCCACTGCCGCGAGAGCATCACCCTGGGCGACGTGGCGGAGATCGTCCACGTGAGCCCGTCCCGCGTCCGTCACGTGTTCAAGGACGTCACCGGCGTGAGCTTCAAGGAGTACGTCACCCAGGTCCGGGTCGCGGAGGCGAAGCGGCTCCTCCTGGGTACGGACCGCTCCGTGGCCGAGATCGCCTCGGCCGTCAGCTACACGAACCTGCACCAGTTCTACAAGGTCTTCTACCGATCCTGCGCGATGTCGCCGGGGGAGTACCGTCGCTACTACACGCCGACGGGCGGTGACGCGGCGCTCGCGGCGGCGCGATAGGGAGCGGTCCGGCGCGGCACGGTCCGCGGCGAAGCATGGAGAGGGCGGCGATGGCGATCACGGTGCGCGAGGCGGTCCACGACGACTGGCAGGAGGCCGGGCGCATCTGCTACGAGGCGTTCGCGACGCTCGCCGACCGCCACGGCTTCCCGCACGACTTCCCGACGGTCGCGGCGGCGGCCGAGCCCATCCGCTGGATGATCGACCACCCGCGGATCTTCGGCGTCGTCGCGGAGGAGGACGGCCGCATCCTCGGCAGCAGCTTCATGGACGAGCGCGGGACGATCTCCGCGATCGGTCCGATCAGCGTCGATCCGACGGCCCAGGACCGCCGGGTCGGCCGGATGCTCACGGAGGCGGCGCTCGAGCGGTGGCGGCGGAGCGGCGCGCCCGGCGTCCGGCTCGTGCAGATCGCGTACCACAACCGGTCGCTGAGCCTCTACACGAAGCTCGGGATGGACGTCCGGGAGACGTTCGCCGCGATGCACGGGGAGCCGATCCGCACCCCGATGCCCGGCTACGACGTCCGTTCGGCCACGTCGGCCGACGAGGCGGCGTGCGACGCCCTCTGCTTCAGGGTCCACGGCCACACCCGGGCGGGCGAGGTCCGCGAGGCGATCGAGATCGGCGACGCGCGCGTCGTCGAGCGCCTGGGCCGCATCACCGGCTACACGACGAAGATCGACTACTTCTTCCACTCGGTCGCCGAGACGAACGACGACCTCCGGGCCCTCATCTGCGAGTCGAGCGACTACGGGACGCCGGGGTTCCTCGTCCCCCTCTCCAACCCCGACCTGTTCCGCTGGTGCCTGGCCAACGGCCTGCGCATCTTCTTCCTCACGAACCTCATGACGATCGGCCTCTACCAGGAGCCCGACGGCGCGTACCTGCCCTCCGTCGGCTACTGAGCCTCGGCAGACCGTGGACCTCGTGGGCGATCCGACGACGCGGCACCTGGGGCTCGATCTCGGCGGCACCAACCTCAAGTGGGCGGTGATCGAGCACGGGGGTGGCGACTGGCGCCTGCTCGCCTCGGGCCAGGTCGCCACCGAGGCCCAGGAGGGCCCCGAGGCCGTCGTCCGGCGGATCGGGGACAGGGGAGCGGACGTGATGGCGGCGTGGCCGGGCGTCGTGTCCGCCGGCATCGGCCTCCCGGGGCGCTACGACCCCGTGGCGGGCACGGTCCGCTTCCTCCCGAACGTGCCGGGGGAGTGGGCGGGGCGGCCGCTCGCGGGTCCCGTCGCGGAGCGGCTCGGCGTCCCCGCGTTCCTCATCAACGACGCCCGCGCGTTCGGGCTCGCGGAGCTGCGCCTCGGCGCCGGGCGCGGCGCGTCGTCGATGGTCGGGCTCACCCTCGGGACGGGCGTGGGCGGCGTCATCATCGTCGACGGGCGCGTCCACCAGGGCCACGACGGCACCGGCGGGGAGGGGGGCCACCAGACGATCGACCCCGACGGCCCGTGGTGCGGATGCGGCAACCGGGGCTGCCTGGAGGCCTACGCCCGGGCCGACCAGATCGCCGCGGCATGCGGAACGGCGACGGCCGAGGAGGCGGTGGCCCACGCGCGGGACGGCGACCCTCGCGCCCTCGACGGGCTCGACCGGGTCGGGCGCTACCTGGGGATCGGGATCGCGAACCTCGTCGTCATAGTCTCGCCGGACAGGGTCGTCATC
>JBAWVU010000208.1:0-5340 GCA_037147135.1 Chloroflexota bacterium | reverse complement strand
GGCATACGCGGTGTCGATGATCCGCCGGACCTCCTCGTCGATGACCTTCGCCACCTCGTCCGAGTAGTTGCGCTGCTCCCCGATCTCCCGGCCGAGGAAGACGAGCTCGTCGCGCTTCCCGAACGAGAGCGGGCCCAGCCGGTCGCTCATCCCGAACTCGGTGACCATCCGGCGGGCCAGCGCGGTCGCCTTCTCGAGATCGTTGGCAGCGCCGGTCGTCGTGTCGCCGAAGGTGAGCCGCTCGGAGACGTTGCCGCCGAGCAGTCCGGCGATCTTGTCCTCGAACTCGGTCTTGCTCTGGAGGTAGCGGTCCTCGGTCGGCAGGGCCATCGTGTAGCCGAGCGCCATGCCGCGGCTGATGATCGTCACCTTGGCGACCGGGTCGCACTTGGGGAGGATCCGCTGGACTACGGCGTGACCGCCCTCGTGGTAGGCGATGACGAGCTTCTCGGCGTCCGAGATGACCCGGCTCTTCCGCTCCGGGCCCGCGATGATGCGCTCGAGCGCCTCCTGGAACTCGGACATGCCGATCGACTTCTTGTTCCGCCGCGCGGCGAGGATCGCGGCCTCGTTGACGAGGTTCGCGAGATCCGCGCCCGAGAAGCCGGGCGACTGGCGGGCGATCTCCTCGACCACGATGAGCTTATCGAGGGGCTTGCCCTTGGTGTGCACGCGAAGGATCTCGACGCGACCCCGCATGTCCGGCCGGTCGAGGATCACCTGGCGGTCGAAGCGGCCGGGGCGGAGGAGCGCCGGGTCGAGGACGTCGGGCCGGTTCGTGGCCGCGACGACGATGACGTTCGTGTTCGTGTCGAACCCGTCCATCTCGACGAGGATCTGGTTGAGGGTCTGCTCCCGCTCGTCGTGCGACCCGCCGAGGCCCGCGCCCCGCTGCCTGCCGACCGCGTCGATCTCGTCGACGAAGACGATGCACGGGCTGTTGCGCTTGGCCTGGTCGAAGAGGTCGCGGACGCGGCTCGCGCCGACGCCGACGAACATCTCGACGAACTCCGAGCCCGAGATGCTGAAGAACGGCACCCCGGCCTCGCCGGCGACGGCACGCGCCATGAGTGTCTTGCCGGTGCCGGGCGGTCCCACGAGGAGGACACCGCGCGGGATCCGCGCCCCGAGCGTGTTGAACTTCTCCGGGTACTTGAGGAACTCGACGACCTCCTGGAGCTCCGTCTTCGCCTCATCGACCCCCGCCACGTCGTTGAACGTGACGACCTGCTTGTTGCCGAGGAACATCCGGGCGCGGCTCTTGCCGAAGCTCATCGCCTGGTTGTTGGTCCCCTGGGCCTGCCGCATCATGAAGAAGATGAAGCCGCCGATCAGGAGGACCGGCAGGAGGGCGCTGATGATGAGCCCGAGCCATTGCCCGGTCTGTGCCTCCTGCTCTGCCTTGTAGTCGATCCTCCCGATGTCCTGGCCGCCGGCGACCGCGGCTTTCGTCATGTCGTCGAAGACGTTCGTGAATGCGCTCGCGACCTGCGTCGTGTAGGTCTGGGGGGGCGTGTCGGTCGTCGTCACGGTGAGGGTCGTGCCCGCCTGGACGACCTTCGCGACCTGGCCCGCCGACACCTGCGACAGGAAGTACGAGTACGACTTGGACGTGTCGGCCGGCGATTGGATGAGCCACGTGTACAGCAGAGCCACGGTGCCGATCACGAGGATCAGCATGACGATGCCGTTCCGGAAGAACTTCGAGTTCAACGGGTCCTCCGCGTCAGAGGCCCGGCGGCGGTCCACCGGGCGGTCCGACGAGTATAGCGGCAGGCCCTCGAAGGCCCCGTCGGGCACCGGTCGGAGGGCGAGCGCGTGAAGACGCCCAGGCAGAGCGCGAGGACGGCGGAAGGGGTGGTAGCGGAGGGTGGAATTGAACCACCGACAAAGGGCTTATGAGTCCCCTGCTCTACCTCTGAGCTACTCCGCCACGAGGCATGCCGCGGCGCGCGCGGCGGCGCGTATCGTACAACGAGCCGCCGCGAGCCGGCGCGGGGAACGCCGCGCGCCACCGCTGCGGCCGAGTATCGTGGTGTGGAGTCGCCCGGTCCATCCGGCGCGCGCGAGGAGGGCTCGTGAAGCGGTTCGCCGTCCAGGTCGCGCTCGACACCATCGCCGTCGTCACCACGCTCGTCCTCTTCACGTTCGTCCGCGTCCCGTTCGTGGGGGCGGACGGCTCGCACGTGACGATCCCGGTCATCAAGATCACCGGCGGCATCCTCTCGTACGTCATCATCGGCGCCGTCCTCGTCGTCGCCGACGCGGTGATCCGGCCCATCGTCGTCGCGCTCACCGGCCGGCTCCTGCTCTGGTCGATGGGGCTCTTCCTCCTCGTCCTCAACGCCGTCATCTTCGCGCTGGCTGGCTGGCTGGCGCCCGTCGACTGGGAGATCGCAGACCCGCAGCTGCTCTGGATCTTCCTCGCGGCGACCGTCTACACCGTCCTCCAGACGATCGGGACCTCGATCCTGGGCCTCAACCGCCCGATCGTCGACGAGTCGGGCCGGGGCCAGCTCATCTGGAGGATCCTCGACGCCCTCCCGACCCCGCGCCGGAACGCGATCCTCGAGAATCTCCGGCTCCAGGAGGTCTACGACACGATCGCGCGGTACGGCCTCGACATCGCGGTCGGGGGCACGCCACTCCGGGCGGTCTGGGATCGTACCGCGCGCTTCATCAACGCCTCCGCCGACCCGATCGAGGGGATGTCCAACCCTTCGAAGGTCCGCGTCATGCTCCAGGAGCTGGGGCCGACCTGGGTCAAGCTCGGCCAGATGGCATCGACCCGGTCGGAGGCGCTGCCGGCGGAGTGGGTGGAGGAGCTCGCCAAGCTGCAGGAGAACGTCGCACCGTTCCCCTGGGAGCTCGCGCGCGAGGAGATCATCGCTGAGCTCAAGGGCACGCCGGAGGAGCTCTTCGGGTCGATCGACCCGGTCCCCATGGCGGCCGCCTCCACCGCCCAGGTCCACGCGGCGACCCTCCTCGACGGCTCGCCCGTGGTCGTGAAGGTCCAGCGGCCGGAGATCGTCGCGAAGACGAAGGCAGACCTCGGCGTCATGGCCGAGATCGCGGGGATCGCGGAGAAGCGTTTCGCCTACGCACGGGCGATGGACGCCTCCGGGTTCGTCGAGGAGTTCGCGGACGGCGTCATCAGGGAGCTCGACTACCGGAACGAATCGTACTACGCGATCCGCATGGGCGAGAACATGGCGACGGTCCCGAACGTCCACATCCCCGCGATCCACCGCGAGCTGTCGACGAGCAGGATCCTCACCGAGGAGCGGGTCGGCGGGGTGAAGCTCAACGACATCGCGGCTCTCGACGCCGCGAGGGTCGACAAGGAGGAACTGGCCCGGACGTTCATCCGCGCCCTCATCAAGCAGATCATCATCGATGGGTTCTTCCACGCCGACCCTCACCCGGGCAACATCCGGGTGGACACGGCGACCGGCGTCGTCACCTTCCTCGACTTCGGGCTCGTCGGTGAGCTCACGACCGAGGAGCGGCTCGACCTGGCCAGCCTCGTGTGGGCGGTCCGGACCCGCGACCTGTCCGGGGTCGCCGATGTCGCGCTTCGCCTGTGCATCAAGACCGACGTCTACGACGAGGCCGCGTATCGCCTCGCGATGGACCGCGCGCTCCGCCAGCACTGGATCTACGGGAGCTCGACCGGCTTCTCCGCAGCGATGAGCGCGATCCTCTCCACGTTCTACGCGAACGGCCTCCGCCCCCGATCGAGCCTCACGCTCGCGGTGAAGGCGATCATGCAGGCCGACGGTGTCGCCCGGATGCTCGCGCCCGACTACGACCTCACCGAGATCGCGATGACGGAGATCCAGACCCTGCTCGCGCACGAGTTCACGCTCGACAAGGTCATCGACATCGCGCGGCAGCAGCTCACGACCGTCGGGCGCCAGGCCCTCAGCAACCTTCCGTCGCTCCAGTCGGCCACGCTCTCGTGGATCGAGCAGTACAAGAAGGGCAAGCTCGTCGTGGAGATCGACACGTCCGACCTGAACCGCCAGATCGGACGGATCGGGATGTTCGGCGACCGCCTCGCGGTCGCCCTCGTCCTCGCCGGACAGCTCATCGCGACCGCGATCGTCTCCGTGCTCCTCACGCAGGTCGAGGGCACCGAGTTCGCGTGGCTCCCGGTCGCCGGGATCATCACCTTCGTCGTGGTGCTCTGCGTGAGCCTCGTCGTCCTGTTCCACATGTTCAGGTCCGTGATGGCTCCCAACGACGACAGGCGACGCCGCTGACCGCTCGCCGGCCGGATCAGCCGCCGCAGGCGTCCCAGCGCGTCACGCCCTTGAAGCGCTCCACGTGGAGGAAGGCGTCGGTGAGGCGCGACTCTTGGAGCCTCCCCGTCTTCACGCCGCCGACGAGCCGGTCGAGCACGTCTTCCGTGCGATCCCAGCCGGCGAGGACCACCATGTCGGCGCCGGCCTTCACCGCCAGCTCGGTCGCGACCGGCACGTCCCAGGTCGCCGTGACGGCGTCCATGTAGACGTCGTCGGTCATGACCAGGCCGTCGAAGCCGAGGTCGTCCCGCAGGAGCTTCACGACCGCCGATGAGAGCGAGGCCGGCCGCGCCTTGTCGATCGACCGGACGAGGAGGTGGCCGAGCATGATCGCGGGGATCCCGGCCTCGATCGCGGCCCGGAACGGGACGAGGGCGCCGGCCCTGAGGTCTTCGAGCGACGACGAGACGACGGGCAGCCCGGTGTGCGAGTCGACGGTGGTCTCGCCGTGGCCCGGGAAGTGCTTCCCCACGGGCGCGACCCCCGCGTCGAGGAGACCCTGGACGAACGCGACGCCCGAGCGGGCGACCGCCGTGGGAGACGCGCCGAACGAGCGGTCCCCGATGACCCCGTCCGCTGCGGCGCCCGTGACGTCGAGGACGGGCGCGAGGTCGACGGTGATGCCGAGGCCGACGAGCCCGTCACCGATCGCCCGGGCGGCTGCGCGCACCGCTGCCGCCTTCTGCTTCCCGAGCGTCCGGGCCGCAGGGGACTCCGGGAGGATGCCGGCGGCAGCGAGCCGCGCGACTCGACCGCCCTCTTCGTCTACGGCGACGGCGAGCGGGACCTCCGCCTCCGCCTGGAGCCCCTCGACGAGGGCACGTACCTGGTCGGCATCCACGAGGTTCGAGCCGAAGAGGAGGACTCCGCCGACCCCGCTCCGGACGAGCGCGCGGTTCGCGTCGTCGGGCTCGGTGCCGGGGACTGCGACCAGGAGGAGCTGTGCGGCCCGGTAGCGGAGCGGCGGGAGCGCGCACGCGCCCGAGCGGGCGACCGCCGTGGGAGACGCGCCGAACGAGCGGTCCCCGATGAC
>JBAWVU010000207.1:0-5355 GCA_037147135.1 Chloroflexota bacterium | reverse complement strand
AGAAGGTATCCTCGGGTCTGGTCGAGGGTCCGCCCGGTCCCCTCTCCACCATCCGACACGAGCGGGCGCCAGCCGCCGAGGCACGCCATGACGACCGTCGACGCCCCGCGCGAGGCCACCGGCCTCGATCTCGCGGCTCTCGCCGCCCCGCACCTCACCCCGGTGCTGGGCCGCTACTTCGAACGGAGCTGGGACCACGGCGAGGGCCACCGCCTGTACGACACGGACGGGCGGGCGTACCTCGACTTCGCGAACGGCATCGCCGTCAGCGTCCTCGGCCACGGCCACCCGGCCGTCACGGCGGCCGTGCACGCGCAGGTCGACCTGATGATCGCGCCGATGGCCGCCATGGGCTACGCGGAGACGACCGTGCGCCTGGCCACGCTGCTCGCGGACGCCCTCCCCGACCCCATCGACACCGTCTTCTTCCTCAACTCGGGATCCGAGGCGATCGAGGGCGCGATCAAGCTCGCGCGCCGCGTCACCGGACGCCCGGGGATCATCGCGTTCCGCGGCGGCTTCCACGGCCGGACGATCGCGGCGGCCTCGATCACGAGCTCCAACATCAACTACCGCCGGGGGTACGAGCCACTCCTCCCGTCGGTCTACATCACGCCGTACCCGCGGGCCTACCGCGACTTCGGCGGCGACGAGGAGCGCGCGGCCCGCGTCACGCTCAAGCACCTGCGCGACCTCCTCGCGACGACCATCCCCGGCGAGAGCGTCGCGGCGATGATCATCGAGTGCGTCCAGGGCGAGGGCGGCTACATCCCCGCTCCGCCCGCGTTCCTTCGCGGCGTCCGTTCGATCTGCGACGAGCACGGCATCCTCCTCGTGACCGACGAGGTCCAGTCCGGGTTCGGGCGGACCGGGCGGATGTGGTCGTTCGAGCACGCCGGCATCGTCCCCGACGTCGTCTGCACCGCGAAGGCGATCGCGAACGGCCTCCCGCTCTCCGCGATCGCGTCGCGTCGCGAGCTGCAGGAGCTCTGGGGCCGGAGCGCCCACGGGACGACGTACGGCGGGAACCCCGTCGCGTGCGCCGCCGGGATCGCCGTCCTCGAGACGATCGTCGGCCAGGACCTGGTCGCCAACGCGGCTGCCCGCGGCGCGGAGCTCTCCGCGGGGCTGCGGGCGATCGCGGCCGAGGACTCACGCATCGGCGACGTCCGGGGGCCCGGCCTCATGATCGGCGTCGAGTTCGTGAAGGACCGCGAGACGCGCGAGCCGGACGGCACGACGTGCGAGCTCGTCATCCAGCGTTGCGCCGACGAGGGGCTCCTCATCATCTCGTGCGGCACCGAGCACAACGTCATCCGCTGGATCCCGCCGCTCGACGTCGCATCCGCCGAGGTCGACGAGGCGCTCGGGATCTTCCGACGCGTGCTCGCGAGCACGCCGCGCGGGGACGCCGCCCCGGGGATCTGATCCCGCCCGCCGGAACGGGCTGACCTGCGCACGCGCCGGCACGGGCGACGCGGTGACACTGCGAGGCGCGGGCGCGACCGCGGCCCGCTCTGTATCGTGACCGAGATGGCAGAGCGGATGCGGTCGACGATCGACATCAACGCCGACGTGGGCGAGTCGTTCGGGTCGTGGCGACTCGGCGACGACGAGGCGCTCATCCCGCTGATCTCGTCGGCCAACGTCGCCTGCGGCTACCACGGCGGTGACCCCCTCGTCATCCGGCGGACCATCGAGCTCGCCGTCGCTCACGGCGTCGCGGTGGGAGCGCATCCCGGCTACCCGGACCTCGTCGGGTTCGGGCGGCGACGGCTGGACATGGCAGCGGACGACCTCGAGGCCGCGGTCGAGTATCAGGTCGCCGCGCTCGCCGGGATGGCCCGCGCCGCCGGCACCGGGCTGCGACACGTGAAGCCCCACGGCGCGCTCTACACGGCCGCATCCGAAGACGTGGCGGTCGCGGAGCCGATCGCACGGGCGGTCGCTCGCATCTCGCGGGACCTCGTCCTCGTCGCGCCTGCCGGCTCCGCGCTCGCGGCCGCGGCCCGGGCGGCCGGGCTCCGGGTCCGCGCCGAGGCGTTCGCCGATCGCGCCTACGAGCCCGACGGCCGGCTCCGTTCGCGCCGACTTCCCGGTGCCGTCCACGAGGACCCCGTCGTCGTCGCGCGCCAGGCCGTCGCGATCGCGACCGGCGTCCCACTCACCGCGTTCGACGGGTCGCCGCTCCTCGTCGCGGCCGACACGATCTGCCTGCACGGCGACACGCCGGGCGCCGTCGAGCACGCGCGGGCGGTCCGGGCCGCGCTGCGCGCCCGGGGGATCGACGTCTCGGCCGGCGGGATCGACGTCCTGGCCGGCCCGAGCCCCGGCCACCGGCCCGGAACGGCGTGAGCGACCGTCCGGCGGGCGCGGGTCCCCGGATCGAGCCCTATGGCGATGCGGCGGCGTTGGTCATCTTCGGCGACGAGGTCGATCCGGCGATCAGCAGCACGGTCCGCGCGGCGACGCTCGCACTCGACGGCCTCCGGTCGACTCACCGGGGCCTCGGCCCCGCCGTGGCGGCATACATGTCGGTGCTCGTGTCGTTCGACCCGCTGGTCGTCGGGTTCGAGGAAGTCGGACGGCTCGCCGCGGAGGCCCTCGACGACCCACGCCTCCTGGAGGAACCTCGCGAGCCGCTGCTCGTGGAGGTCCCGACGCATTACGGCGGCGAGGACGGACCCGATCTCGCGGAAGTCGCCGAGGCGCACGACCTGACCGCGGAACAGGCCATCGAGCTGCACGCGGCCGCGGTCTACGTCGTCGCATTCCTCGGGTTCATGCCCGGCTTGCCGTACATGCTCGGGGGCCCGCCGGAGCTCGACCATCCTCGACGGCCGACGCCCCGCACGCGCGTGCCGGCGGGCAGCGTCGCGATCGCCGGGCTCCAGGGCACGGTGTACCCGTTCGCGACGCCGGGGGGCTGGAACCTCGTCGGACGGACGGACCTCGGGCTGTGGGACATCCGCCGCGATCCGCCGGCGCTGCTCGCTCCCGGCTCGCGGGTCCGGTTCGTCCCGGTGACACGGAGGGGCGCCGGATGAGCCGGGTCGCGCTCGAGGTTCTCGACGCCGGGTTCCTGTCGACCATCCAGGATCTCGGCCGGTTCGGGTACGAGCACCTCGGCGTCCCGCATGCCGGTGCCTGCGACCCCGTCGGCCACGTCGTGGCGAACGTCCTGCTCGGCAACGATCCGTCCGCCGCGACGCTCGAGATGACCCTCGTCGGGCCCACGCTGCTGGCCCGCGGCGACTGCACCGTCGCGCTCGGGGGCGCGGACCTCGGCGCCGTCGTCCGGGACACGGAACGTGCCGGCTTCGTCCGCGGCGCCGGCCGGCGGGTCTTCCCGGGGACGACGACTCACCTCCGCGACGGCGAGGTGCTGGAGTTCGCCGGCGCGACGACCGGGGCACGCGGCTACCTCGCCCTGCCCGGCGGGATCGACGTCCCGTCGGTCCTCGGCTCGCGCTCGACGTACCTCGCGGCGGGGATCGGTGGCCTCGACGGCCGAACGCTGACGGTCGGCGACGCGATCCGCGCAGCAGGCGACCAGCCTGCCGAGTCGCTGCCACGGGTGTGGCCGGGCGCAGCCACCTCGGGCGACCCCTGGCTTGGCGAAACGAGGCCGGGCGGCACGCCGCCACGCGACGCCGCTTCGGCGCACGCGGATCCTGCGCGCTTTCGTGTCCTGCGCGGGCCGGACGTCGCCGCCGGGCGGTGGTCGATCGAGCCGCTCCTGGTGGAGACGTGGGCCGTCGACCCACGCAGCGACCGCGTTGGCCTCAGGCTCGTCGGGGATGGAGACCCCCCGTCACCGTCGCGTCCCTGGGGTAACGGGGATCGTGGGACGGTGCTGTCGCGGCCGACCGTCTGGGGCGCCGTCCAGGTCCCGCCGTCGGGCTATCCGGTCGTCCTCGGCGTCGACCACCAGACCGTCGGCGGCTACCCGGTCGTCGCGGTGGTCGCGAGCGTCGACCTTCCGAAGCTCGCCCAGCTGCGTCCCGGGGCACGCGTCCGGTTCGTCGAGGTCGACCGTCCGGAGGCGCTCCGAGAGCTGCGCGCACAGGCGGAGGGCTTCGCGAGGTCGGTGGCGCTGCTGGGCGCCGACATCGCCTGGCAGGACGCGTGGCTCGACGCCGGGGCGTAGTCGCACGCGCCGCCCTCACCGTTCGCCCCGTGCGACGGGCGTGAGCCGGGGACCGTGGCGCGCGACCGACCCGGGGGCAGGGATCGCCGTCCCACCCAAGCCGACCTCGCGGGGACGCGGTCCGTCGGGATCGAGGATACGCCCACACACCCGCGGACGCGGCGCTATCGCGGGCGTCGGAGGGGGCCACCGGGCGGGTGAGGCCGGGCCGGTGAGGGCGTGCGGCCGAGGTCGGGTCGCCGGCGCCACGAGGCCAGCATCCGGCCCAAGATGAGAGATCTCCCATCCACGCCCCTTCGTCATCGTCTCGAAAGGTCCGCGGCCCGAGGCTCGGTCGCATGAGGTCCACGGTGGATCTCGAAACGCACCAAGCCTGCAAAGGAGCAGACCATGAGAAGGACCATCGCCGGCGGCGCGATCGCCGCTGCCGTACTGGTCGGAGGCGTCGCGGGCGCCATGGCACTCGGACTCGGGACGGCCAACGCCGTGACCCCGACCCCATCGGTGGCACCGGCCGCGTCCGCGTCGCCGACGACTGGCGGCACGGTCCCGACCGGCGCGCCCACCGATCCCCAGGGCCAGGGTGGCCCCGGGGGCCACGGCGGCGGCCTCGGCCCGAACCACGAGACGGTCACGGACACGTCGGTCGCCGCGACGGCGATCGGGATCTCCGAGGCTGACCTCACCACCGCGCTCTCGTCCGGCCAGTCGATGGCCGCCGTCGCGAAGGCGCACAACGTCGACCCGCAGAAGGTCATCGACGCCCTCGTCGCCGACGCACAGTCGGAGATCTCGGCGGAGGTCACCGCGGGCTCCCTCACCCAGGCGCAGGCCGATGCCGAACAGGCGAACGTCACCGCCCGGGTCACCGACCAGGTCAACGGCACGATGGCGGCCAGTCGCTGACCTCCCCACCTCACGGTCGGCGCCCGGCCCTCGGGGCCGGGCGCCGACCAGTCTCCGCCGGCCACCGGACCGCCGGACGGTATCTTCGCCCTGTGCTTCGCGTCGGATCGATCGTCATCCGCATCGACGACCTCGCCCGCCAGACGGCGCCCTGGACGGCGGCGCTCGACAACGTCGCGCGCGAAGGCACGGCCGACGGCTTCGCCCTACTGCGGCCACGCGAAGGCCGTGGTCCCAACGGCTCCGTCGGTCAAGGCGGCGTCCGCGGCAGGGTGGTGGCGTCCCCGGCAGGATTTGAA
>JBAWVU010000206.1:0-5358 GCA_037147135.1 Chloroflexota bacterium | reverse complement strand
CGACGGTCATGCAGCGCCATGATGGCGCAGATGGAACAGTCAGTCGAGCGCGACGACGCGGGCTCCCGCGTTGTCCGGCGCCGCGACGAGGACCCGCCCCGCGAAGGCCTCCCGGGCCACGAACGCCATGAACGCCGCCTCGATCCGCACGAGCCCGGCGAGCGTGTCGGCGAACGCGATGATCGTACTTCCGGCGCCCGAGAGGCACGCGCCGACCGCGCCGGCGTCGCGGGCGGTCGCGACGAGCCGCGGCAGCTCCGGGTAGACGGCGGCCCGGTACGGCTCGTGGAGGCGGTCCACGGTGAGGACGCGGAGGAGGTCGTACCGCCCGGTCGCGATCCCCGCGACCCCGAGGGCGACCGCCCCGAGGTTGTGCACGGCGTCGGCGCGCGGGACCGTGTCCGGGAGCGCCGCCCGCATCGCCGACGTGGCGAGCGGGAGGTCGGGGATGAAGAGGATCGCGCGGAGGCCCCGCGGCACGTCGAAGCGGAGCGCCTCGATCGTCAGGCCGCGACCGTCGCGCGCCGGGACGGCCGCCGAGACGGTGAAGCCGCCGAGGAGAGCCGGGGTGGCGTTGTCGGGGTGGCCCTCCAGGGCGACCGCGATGTCGAGCATCTCGCGACCCGAGAGCGGGCCGCCCGTGAGCGCGTCCCCTGCCACCACACCCGCGACCGTCGCGGCCGCGGACGACCCCAGGCCGCGCGAGAGCGGGATGCGGTTGACCATGTGGATCCGCCACCCGAGCGCCGTCGCGTCGCCGCCGGTCGCCGCGCGGAGCGTCTCGTCGAGGGCGCGCACCACGCGGTTCGTCCGGTCGGCGGGCAGCTCGCCCGCGCCCTCCCCCTCCACCGTGAGCTCCACCCCCGCGTCGGGGCGGGCGACCGCCTCGATCTCGATCCGGTTCGTGAGCGCGAGCGCGAGCCCGACGCAGTCGTAGCCCGCTCCGAGGTTGGCGGCGGTGGCCGGGACCTCGATCGCGATCCGCCGGCCGTGGAGCTCCGCGAGCCGTCCGGGACCGCTCACCCGCTCACCATCCGAGCGCGGCCATGACCGCGTCCGTCGTCGGGTCCGCCTCGATGATCCGTGCGACCTGCCGCCCGGCGGTATCGGGGTCCTTGAGCCCATGGCCGGTGAGAACGCACACGACGGTGGCGTCGCGGTCGATCCGGCCCTCCCGTGCGAGCTTCCGGACCCCGGCGACGCTCGCCGCCGAGGACGGCTCGCAGAAGATGCCCTCGAGGCGGACGATGTCGCGGTACGCGGCGAGGATCTCGTCGTCGGTGACAGCTTCGATGAGCCCGCCGGACTCGTCCCGCGCCGCCGTCGCGCGATCCCACGATGCCGGGTTGCCGATCCGGATGGCGGTCGCGACGGTCTCCGGGTGCTCGACCGGGTGACCGAGCACGATCGGGGCGGCGCCGGCGGCCTGGAAGCCCATCATCCGCGGGAGGTTCGGGGCGAGGCCCGCGGCGTGGTACTCGCGGAAGCCTGCCCAGTAGGCGGTGATGTTCCCGGCGTTGCCGACGGGGATGGCGAGGATGTCGGGGGCGCGGCCCAGGTCGTCGACGACCTCGAACGCCGCGGTCTTCTGGCCCTCGATCCGGTACGGATTCACCGAGTTGACGAGCGTGACCGGGTGGCGGTCCTGCTCGGACAGCTCGCGGACGACCGTCAGCGCGGCATCGAAGTTGCCATCGACCGCGACGACCCGGGCGCCAGCGACGAGCGCCTGGAGGAGCTTCCCGAGGGCGATCTTCCCGGCCGGGAGGAGGACGACCACCTCGAGCCCCGCCGCGGCGCCGTACGCGGCGGCCGACGCTGACGTGTTGCCGGTGGACGCGCAGGCGATCGAGCGCGCGCCCTCCTCGATCGCCTTGGCGACCGCCACCACCATCCCGCGGTCCTTGAAGGACCCGGTGGGGTTCATCCCCTCGAACTTGAGGTAGAGGCCGTCGATCCCGAGGTCGGCCGCGAGGTTGCGGGTCCGCACGAGCGGCGTCGCGCCCTCGCCGAGCGAGATGCGGGGCGTCGCGTCGGTGAGCGGGAGGAACCGCGCGTATCGGTCGACGAGGCGGGGGCGGGCGGTCACCGCGGGCCCTCCACCGGGTAGATCGCCGGGTCGACGTCCCCGTCGACGATGGCCGCGACGGCGAGCCGGTGCGACGCGAGGTCGCGCGGCTCCACGGAGAGGAGGGCCACGCCGCCGTCGATCGCGCGGACCTCGAAGCCGGGCCCGGCCGCCTCGGCCGCGTCGGCCAGGTCGCGGTCCTCGGCGGGGATGGCAGTGAGCCAGCGGCGCTGCACGGCGAGCCACGCCGCCTCGGCGGCGGCCGGGTCGGAGCGGACCGGGGCGGCCTCGGGCAGGCCCGCCCACGTGCTGCCCGCCCCCCGGGCGACCGCGACCAGGTCGCCGAGGATCGCGCTGCTCGTGGCGTCGCCGCCAGCCCCGGGCCCGGCGAAGGCGACGGTCCCGACGGGCGCGCCGTCCACCTCGATCCGGTTGATCACGCCCCGGGTCCGCCCGAGCGCGGAGTCGGCCGGGACCGCGGTCGGGACGACGGACGCGGCAATCGGCTCGTCGGCCCCCGGGCGCACGACCGCGAGGAGGCGGAGCGCGAGCCCGTGGGCCGCGGCGCCGGCGACGTCGAGGCGCCCGACGCCGGAGATGCCGGGCGCGCCGGCGCGCCCGGCATCTCCGGCGTCGGGCGCCTCGACGTCGCCGGCGCCGCGGCCCACGGGCTCGCGCTCCGCCTCCTCGCGGTCGTGCGCCCGGGGGCCGACGAGCCGATTGCCGCGTCCGTCGTCCCGACCGCGGTCCCGGCCGACTCCGCGCTCGGGCGGACCCGGGGCGTGATCAACCGGATCGAGGTGGACGGCGCGCCCGTCGGGACCGTCGCCTTCGCCGGGCCCGGGGCTGGCGGCGACGCCACGAGCAGCGCGATCCTCGGCGACCTGGTCGCGGTCGCCCGGGGGGCGGGCAGCACGTGGGCGGGCCTGCCCGAGGCCGCCCCGGTCCGCTCCGACCCGGCCGCCGCCGAGGCGGCGTGGCTCGCCGTGCAGCGCCGCTGGCTCACTGCCATCCCCGCCGAGGACCGCGACCTGGCCGACGCGGCCGAGGCGGCCGGGCCCGGCTTCGAGGTCCGCGCGATCGACGGCGGCGTGGCCCTCCTCTCCGTGGAGCCGCGCGACCTCGCGTCGCACCGGCTCGCCGTCGCGGCCATCGTCGACGGGGACGTCGACCCGGCGATCTACCCGGTGGAGGGCCCGCGGTGACCGCCCGCCCCCGCCTCGTCGACCGATACGCGCGGTTCCTCCCGCTCACCGACGCGACGCCCCGCATCTCGCTCGGCGAGGGCGCGACGCCGCTCGTGCGGACCCGCAACCTCGCGGCCGACCTCGGGATCGACGGCCTCTACCTCAAGTTCGAGGGGATGAACCCCACCGGGTCCTTCAAGGACCGCGGGATGGTGGTGGCGGTCGCCAAGGCGATCGAGGAGGGCGCGCGCTCGATCGCCTGCGCGTCCACCGGCAACACGTCAGCGTCGGCCGCCGCGTACGGCGCCGCGGCGGGGCTCGAGGTGGTCGTCCTCCTCCCGGCCGGGAAGATCGCCCTCGGGAAGCTCCTCCAGGCGCTCGTCGCTGGCGCCCGGGTCGTCGCGGTCGATGGCAACTTCGATGCCGCGCTGACGGTCGTCCGCGAGCTGTCCGAGCAGGACCGCCACCCGGTCACGCTCGTCAACTCGGTGAATCCGTACCGGATCGAGGGCCAGAAGACCGCGGCGTTCGAGGTCGTCGACGACCTGGGCCGCGCCCCCGACATCCTCGCCATCCCCGTCGGCAACGCCGGGAACATCACCGCCTACTGGGCAGGCTTCCGCGAGTACCACGCCGCGGGCCTCGCCCCGAACCTCCCGCGGATGATGGGCTTCCAGGCCGCCGGCGCCGCCCCGATCGTGCTCGGTCACCCGGTCGAGCACCCGGAGACCGTCGCGACCGCCATCCGGATCGGCAACCCGGCATCGTGGGATCGCGCGACGGCGGCGCGGGACGAGTCCGGCGGGCTCATCGAAGCTGTCACCGACGACGAGATCCTCGCCGCGTACCGCGACATCGTCCGCCTCGAGGGCATCTTCTGCGAGCCGTCCTCGGCGGCGAGCGTCGCCGGGGTCCGGAAGCTCGCACGGGAGGGCCGGATCGACCGCGACGCCACCGTCGTGTGCGTTCTCACCGGCCATGGGCTCAAGGACCCCGATACCGCCGGGCGGCAGGTCGCACGGATCATCGAGGCGGACCCGACGACGGACGCGGTCATGGCCGCGCTCGGATGGTGAGCGGGTGAGCGGTCCCGGACGGCTCGCGGAGCTCCACGGCCGGCGGATCGCGATCGAGGTCCCGGCCACCGCCGCCAACCTCGGAGCGGGCTACGACTGCGTCGGGCTCGCGCTCGCGCTCACGAACCGGATCGAGATCGAGGCGGTCGCCCGCCCCGACGCGGGGGTGGAGCTCACGGTGGAGGGGGAGGGCGCGGGCGAGCTGCCCGCCGACCGGACGAACCGCGTGGTGCGCGCCCTCGACGAGACGCTCCGCGCGGCGACCGGCGGCGACGCGACGGCGCTCGGGTGGCGGATCCACATGGTCAACCGCATCCCGCTCTCGCGCGGCCTGGGGTCGTCCGCGGCCGCGACGGTCGCGGGTGTGGTGGCAGGGGACGCGCTCACGGGCGGCCCGCTCTCGGGTCGCGAGATGCTCGACATCGCGGTCGCCCTGGAGGGCCACCCCGACAACGCCACCCCGGCTCTCCTCGGCGGCTTCACCGTCTCGGCGGCCGTCCCGGCGCGCGACGGTCGCGGCCTGACGATCGAGGCGCTCCGCTTCGACGTGCCGCGGGGCCTCCGCGCGATCCTCTTCATCCCCGACCTCCCGCTCGCCACGTCGGCGATGCGGGCGGCGCTCCCGGACACGGTCCCGCGCGCCGACGCCGTGCACAACCTCGGGGCGGTCGCCCTCGGGGTCGCGGGGATCGCGACCGGGCGGTACGACCTCCTCCGCGTCCTCACCGTGGACCGCCTCCACGAGCCGTACCGGGCCGCCGTCTACCCGGAGCTGCCGCGGCTCGTCGCGACCGCCCGCGACGCCGGCGCGGTCGGCGCGTGCCTCTCGGGCGCCGGAAGTACGATCATCGCGTTCGCCGACACGCTCGCCGGGCTCGTGCGGATCGAGGCGGCGTTCATGGCGTTCGTGGCCCGGGAGGCCTTCGCGGGGCGGGTCCTCGTCGCGGCGCCGGACAACGCGGGAGCCCGCGTCGTCGCGCTCGACTGACTGTTCCATCTGCGCCATCATGGCGCTGCATGACCGTCG
>JBAWVU010000205.1:0-5358 GCA_037147135.1 Chloroflexota bacterium | reverse complement strand
GGAGCGCGGCGAGCTGGGCCGGTGTCGCCTCGCCGTCCATGACCGCGCCCATGGCCGCGAGCGCCTCGTCGAACGTGAGCGAGCCGCCCTCGACGACAGTGAGGAGCGCGTGGTGGACGGCCTCGGCGCCCGGCGTCATGGCCGCTGCCGTCCACGCGGGCCGCACGGCGGACCGAGGCTGCGCGGGAGCCATCGGGGATGGCGGCCGGATCGGCGCCGGCGCCTCGCTCGCGCCGCCGGACCCGCCGAGCCCCCGGGTCGCGAACGAGCCGGCGGCCCCGTCGAGGATGCCAGCCTCCCCTTCGCCGGTGAGTCGCAAGAAGTTCGCGAGCAGATGAGGACCCTGCGGCGTGAGCACGGACTCCGGGTGGAACTGCACGCCCTCCATCGGCAGTGACCGGTGCCGGATCCCCATGAGCACCGTCCCGTCCTCGGCCGTCGCGGTCATCTCCACGTCGGCCGGAAGCGTCGACCCGTCGACGACGAGCGAGTGGTACCGGGCTGCCTGGAACCCCTGCGGCAGGCCCGCGAGGAGGCCGCGGCCGTCGTGAGCGATCGCCGACGATTCGCCGTGGACGAGCGTGGGGGCACGGACGATCCTCGCGCCGAAGGCGGCGCCCATCGCCTGCATCCCGAGGCAGACCCCGAGGAGCGGGATCCGTCGCTCCGCCGCGAGCCGGATCGCGTCGACGCTCACGCCCGCCCCGTCGGGGTCGCCGGGCCCGGGCGAGACGACGATCCCTCGCAGGTCGGCCGCCGGGTCGCCCACCAGCGCCTCGATCCTCGCGCGGTCGATCGCGTCATTGCGCATGACGAGGACCTCCGCCCCCGCGGCCTGGAGCGCCTGGACGAGGTTGAACGTGAACGAATCGTAGTTGTCGATGACGAGGATCACGGTCGGCCCCCGTCCATCCCCGTCGCCCCGACGACGCGGAAGCCCGCCTCTCCAGCCTCCGTCTCGTCGCGGTCCGCCCCGGCCGGGATGCCGGCCGCCATCTCGATCGCTCGGCGCATGGCCGCCGCCTTGTGCTCGGTCTCGCGGTACTCGGAGGCGGGGTCACTCCCCTTGACGATCCCCGCGCCGGCGTGGATGTGCGCGACCCCGTCTCGCAGGACCGCGCTCCGGATCGTGATCGCCGTGTCCAGGTCGCCGTCGTACCCGAGGTAGCCGACCGCCCCGCCGTACAGCCCGCGGCGCTCGCCCTCGGCGCGCGCGATGAGCTGCATGGCCCTGACCTTGGGCGCCCCGGTGAGGGTGCCCGCGGGGAAGACGCTCCGGAGCGCATCGAGCGCATCGCGACCCTTCGCGAGCTTCGCCTCGACGTGGCTCACGAGGTGGAGGACGTGGCTGTACCGCTCGACCTCCATGTACCGGGTGACGGCGACGGTCCCGGGCTCGGCGACCCGGCCGAGATCGTTGCGGCCGAGGTCCACGAGCATGACGTGCTCGGCGCGCTCCTTCGGGTCGGCCGAGAGCTCCTCCGCAAGGCTCCGGTCCTCGTCGGCGGTCGCGCCGCGGGGGCGCGTGCCGGCGATCGGGTGGGTCGCCATCCGGCCACGCTCCACCTGGAGGAGCAGCTCCGGGCTCGCCCCGACGACCTCGCAGCCGGGCGTCCGGACGAAGAACAGGTACGGGCTGGGGTTCACGCGCCGGAGGGCGCGGTACAGGGCGATCCCGTCGATCGGCCGCCCGTCGGCCCCGCACGGCAGCTCGAGCGTCTGGCGCCGGGCGAGCACGACCTGGATCGCCTCGCCGGCCGCGCTCGCGTCCTTCGCCGCGGGCTGACCCGGACGGTGGCGCGCTCGTAGGCGTCACGGCCGAGGCTCGTCCGCGCGCCACCGTCCGGGTCAGCCCCCATCGCATCGTCCGCGAAGTCCGGATCCGGGCTCGGCGCCGCCGCCTCGACGGCCGTGCCCGGGTCCCCAGCGGCTCCGACCCGGAAGGCGAGCTCGGCGGCGCTCGGCCGCGCCGTCCGCTCCAGCGCCTCCCAGATCGCCCGCTCCGCGATCCGGTACCGCTCCTCGAGGCGCGGCGCCTCCGTGTGGAGCGCCGCGATCGCCGAGAGCGTGTGCGTCAGGTGATCGAACACGAGCACGAGGTCGGTCTCGAGGAACGTCGCGAGCGGCACGCCGACCGGGTCGGCGTCCGGGAGCGGGACCGTCGGCTCGAAGACGGAGGCCGCGTCGTATGCCAGCGCGCCGACCGCCCCGCCGATGAACCGCGGCATCCCGGCGACCGGCTCCACGCGCCGGCGCGGCACGAACGCCCGGAGGGCCTCGAGCGGGTCGCCGACGTCGAGCGTCTCGACCGGCAGCGAGGCGTCCCAGCGGGTCTCCTCGACCGGCCTCGACTGGATCCGCGACGAGCCGTCGGCGACGGTGAGCATCCGGCGAGGCCCCACCCCGAAGAAGCTGTATCGCCCGAGGCGCTCGCCTCCCTCGACCGACTCGAGGAGGTAGGCCGGGTCGCCATCGTCAATCCGGAGGAAGGCGCCTATCGGGGTCTCGAGGTCCGCGTCGCGCCCGGCGCGGAGCAGGACGGCCTCGGCGCTCGACGCGAGGCGGCGCACCTCGGAGAGGCTGAGCGGGTTCGTCACCGACATCGCGGGTCCCTCCAGGCGCTCCGGGCTCCCCCGGAAAACGAAACGACCTTCCGTCCCCGGGACGAAAGGTCGTGCCTTCCGCGGTGCCACCCGCATTCGGCGCCGTACGGCGCCGCGCTCTTCGTGACCGACGGGCCTCGGGGATCCCCCCACCGACCGATCGGCGCTGCCCTCTATCGCTGGCGCTCTGCGCCGGAGCCTACTGGCGCTCGCCGCATGCGATGCGCGTTGGGTCCGGAGGCTCACGGGTCCATTCGCCATCGTCGCCGCCCCGGCTCTCACCAGCCGCCGGGTCTCTGTGCCGACGCCACGACGGGTACTCGTCCCGATCACGGCCCGCTATTCAGATGTGGCAGCGAGTCTAGGCGCGGGCTCGCGCGGGTGTCAAACAGCAGGGGGCCTGCGTCCGCGCCGACCCGGGCCTTCGCCGGGCCCTCACGGCGCGGCGACCTCGCGGTCCGGGGAGGGTGCGGGCGCGGGGAAGACCTTGAGCCAGCCGACCCAGAACAGGGCCGGCTCGGCCGTGAGCTTCCCGCGCGAGTCGAGGCGGGCGAACACGAGCCGGAGCCCGGGCGCGACTCCGCCGAACGAGAGCACGAGGCCGGCGCTGGGGCCTGTCGGGACGTCGAGAGCGATGCGGGTCGGGTCGGCAGGGCCGATCACGGCAAGGGTGCGGACGAAGACCCGCGAGCCGATGAATGGCGTTGGGGCGGGCGACGGCTCGGGCGAGGCTCCCGGATCCCCCGACGGGGAGGGCGATGCCACTTCGGCCGCGGGATCCGTGACGGCCACGCGATCGGGGCCCAGGCTGTCGACGACCGCCGGCGAGAGACGCGCGGCGAGCGTGCCCGCGTCGCCGGCGACGACGTCGAGCGGGGCAGCCGTCGTGGTGGCAGCGCCGACGATGGTCGCGGTCTGTGGGTCCGCGACGGTGATGCGGGCGACGATCGCGCGGCCGTTGCGGCCTTGGGAGACGTTGGCGACCGCGGGGATGGCGCGCGCAGCGCCACCGCCGACGAGCCGCAGGACGACGATCGCCGGCTGGGCCGGTGCGGGCAGCTCGACCGTGAGCGCCTTCCCCTGCGGGATGTCGGCCGTGAGCCTGGACGAGCCGAGGAGCGTCGCCGGCTTCGACGGGTCGAGCGGCAGCGACCACGCCTCGAGGGCGACGGCGGCCCCGTCCGGCCCCTCGGCCCTGACGGCCTTCCTTCCGGCGGCGCGGACGGTCGCCGCGAGCGTGCCGGAGCCGCCGGGGGCGATGGTGAGGACCGCTTCGTCGGGACCGACGACCCGGAGCAGGGCCGACTTGATCCGCGGATGGTCGCTCGACGGAAGCTCGGAGCCGTCGGAGTCGCGCGGGTCGATGTCGAGGCGCCAGAGGCCGGGAGCCTTGGGTGCGGCGACCGTGAGGCCCAGGGTGTGGTGCTCGCCCGTCGCGTCCGACGTGCGCCAGGCCGGGGCCACGAGCGCGGGGCTGGGCCCCACGCCGTCCTCCGCGACGGCCACGGGCGTCCAGCGGACCGCGAACAGGAGCCCGGACGGCAGGTGGGCACCCGTGGCGGCCTTCCAGTCCACGGAGATGGCGACCTTCGACCCGGCCCCGGGGAGCGATGGGACTTCGGGCGCGGTGAATCGGACCCTCCGCTCGGTGAGCGTCTGGATGAACCGGTCGATCGAGTTCGCGATCCCGGCGATCTTGTCCGCCCAGCCGGGATCCGTCGCGTAGGCGAGGTTGACGGCCCGCAGGGTCGGGAAGCTCCCCCACATCCCGCCGGTCGGCGAGAGGTACTCGTCCCGGAGGAACTTCGCGACGAAGTCGACGCACGCCTCGTACGAGCTGAACGTCGTCGCGAAGGCGATGGGGTCGCGATCGAGCGCGTTGAAGCCGAAGAGGTTCCGCTTCACCCGGGCGAGGTATGACGTCCCGGATCCGCTCTCGAGCATCGCGATCGCGAGAAGCGTCCGCGCGTTCACGCCGTAGTCGCGCTCGGCCTTGACGAAGGCCGCGCCGATCGCCGGCAGCGGGGTCTTCGCTGCAAGGAACTCGTCGATCGCCCAGGCCGGGTAGTCCGAGACGGAGAGCAGGTCCGTGTTCACCGTGACCGGGTGGCCCGGGCTGTACGGCACGACGATCGTGGGGATCGCCTTGGGCGGTCGCTCCGTCTGCGCATGCGGCTCGCCCGCGGCCATCGGCGCGACGGCGAGGAGTGCAGCAAGGACGGCGGCGAGGAGCGACGTGGTGGCGCGGCTCGGTCGACTCGACATCCGGCTGTGAGCGGTCCTCGGACACGGAGCGTGGGGCGGAAGCGTCGCACATGCGGCCTTCGGCTGCAGGAGCGTGCGCCGGATCCCTCGGCGCGGGACACCGCCCGGTAGTCCCGGGCGGGATGGCACCTTCGTCCGGGGAGCGCAACGGCGACCGGCGAGCAGGTGCCAGGCTTCCGCGGGTGCCTATGCTGTGCGCGTCATGACACGCGCGCCGTCACCGCGACCGTCGTCCGACGGCGCTTCCGCCTCGCCGGGCGACGAACCGCTCCGCTGCCTCGTCGATCCGCGCGGCGACCTGGTCGAGACGTCCGACCAGATGCTCCGCGTCCTCGGGTATCGGCGCGACGATCGCGCGTCGCTCACCCTGCGCCGGCTCGTCGACCCGCTCCACCTCGCGACGATCCTCCATGCACAGCGCGCCGCGGCAGGCGGGCGGTCGCCGGCCCGGCATCGCCGCGTCCTGCTCGTGACGCGGAGCGGCGGCAGG
>JBAWVU010000204.1:0-5362 GCA_037147135.1 Chloroflexota bacterium | reverse complement strand
GACCCCGACCTGCGGGACAACGAGAACGTCCCGCTGCCCGGGCCCGTCGAGCAGTACGACGTCGACCCGACCGAACGACTCGCGACGCCGCCATGCCGGCGCGCTGTCGACGACTACATGACGGCCGAGGTCATGCCGTTCGTGGCGGACGCCTGGGTCGACCACGGCAAGACGAAGATCGGCTACGAGATCCCGCTCACCCGCCAGTTCTACCGCTACGTCCCGCCGCGGCCACTCGAGGAGATCGACGCCGAGATCCGGTCGCTCGAGGCGGAGATCCAGCGGCTGCTTGGCGAGGTGACGGAGCCAGATCTTCTATCGTGAGCATCGATACGCCCGCTGAGCGGACGCTTGACGACCCAGACGATACTTATAGTGTGAGCAGAGAAGCGACTGCAGGACGGGCGAGTATCGCACCGACCTATCATGCCGACGAAGGCCGCTATGGCGGCATCTCGGCCAGGACTCGTGGCCTGCTCACCATCCTGCACCGCGCTGGGTCGGGTCCGGTCCGAGCAGCCGACGCAGCCCGGCTGTGGAACCTGGACACTCGAACTGCAGGCCGACGTCTCCGCATGCTTGCCGAGCGCGGATGGCTCGTCCGCTCTGGTCACGGTCTCTACACGCTCGTGCCGCTCGACGCGGAGACCCCATCCGGCTGGGTGGAGGACCCTTGGCTCGTCGTCGCCAAGCTCTATCCAACGGGGTACATCGGTGGGTGGAGCGCCTGCGAGCACTGGGGGTTCACAGACCAGCTCTTCCGTGACCTGCTCGTCTTCACACCTGACCGCGGGGCGCCGCGCCGGGCCGTGACCGGCGTCACGCCGATCCGCGTGAAGCTGATTCGGCCCGCCAAGGTCTTCGGGGTCGCATCCGTGTGGCGGGGGACCGTCAAGGTCAACGTGTCCGACCCGACGCGGACGATCGTGGACATGCTGAGCGACCCGACCGTCGGCGGCGGAATCCGCCACACGGCGGAGGCGCTGACCGCCTACCTGGGCTCCGAGCACCGCGACGACGGACTCCTGCTCGCCTACATCGACCGGCTCGGCAACCGGACCGTGTACAAGAGGCTCGGCTACATCGCGGAGACGCTGGGGATCGGCGGCCCCGCACTGGTCGCCGGTTGCCGTGCGCGGATCAGCCGGGGGGTGAGCCTGCTCGATCCGGCGGCGGAGGCTCGCGGTCCCATCGTCACACGCTGGAACCTGCGCATCAACGTGGAACTCGAACGGTGATCGGGCGCGCGGACAGCGTGACGCGTGTCCGCGAGTGGGGCCTCCGCGAGGACGTTGTCGAGAAGGACTACGTGCTCGGATGGACGCTCTGGGGCATCGGCACGGACCCGGAGCTGGGCGCGCGCTGGGCCTTCAAGGGCGGCACCTGCCTCAAGAAGTGCTACATCGAGACGTACCGCTTCTCCGAGGACCTCGACTTCACGGTCCTCCCCGGTCTGGCTACCACCGAGGAGACCGTCACTGCCGCTCTGGTGCGCGTGCTCCAGCGCACGGGAGAGGTGTCTGGCATCGACTTCTCAGTCCGCCCGCCACTCCTGCGGCTTCGCCCCGACGGCACGTCCCTGGAGGGCCGGATCTACTACCGCGGTCCGCGCGCAGCGCCCGAGGCGGCGAGTATCAAGATCGACCTGAGCCTTGCGGAGGTGGTCGCCCGGCCACCCGTCCTCCGCCGGATCAGCCACCCGTATCCCGATGCGCTTCCCGAGCCCGCGTCTGTTCGGTGCTACTCGTTCGATGAGGTGTTCGCCGAGAAGATCCGGGCGATGGGCGAGCGCGGACGACCCAGGGACCTGTACGACATCGTCAACCTCTATTGGCGGAGCGACCTCCGGGCCCACGGCCCACTGATCCGGGCGACCCTCGACGAGAAGTGCCGCTCCAAGGGCGTGCCGGTGCCCACACTGGAGGCGCTGGAGGGCGCATCGACCCGTGCCGGCCTCGAGTCCGAGTGGGCGAACATGCTGGGGCACCAGCTGCCGGCCCTGCCGCCGTTCGCGAGCTTCTGGTCGGAAGTGCCGGCACTCCTCGCCTGGCTGGAAGGCACTGCAGATGGCGACGGCCTTGTCCCGATCGCCGCGGCCGCGGACGACGACATGAGCTGGAGCCCCCCGCCGACCGTCTCGGTGTGGCGATCGGTGGTGCCGTTGGAGCCGATCCGGTTCGCCGCCTCCAACCGCCTGTGCGTCGAGCTTGGCTACCACGGCTCGGTCCGCGTTATCGAGCCGTACTCGCTCCGCCGGACGCGCGACGGCCACTTCCTGCTGCACGCTCTCCGAGTGGACGGCCACGAGCATCGCTCCTACCGGGTCGACCAGATCCAGAGCGCGCGAGTGACCACGAGGCCGTTCCGGCCCGTCTACCGAGTTGAGTTTTCGGAATCCGGCCCGCTCGCCGCCCCACCCCCGCGCGACGCGAGGGGGGCCACGCCCGCCCGCCATCGGCCCGGACCAACATACGTCGTTGAGTGCGCCTCCTGCGGTCGGACGTTCCGCCACGCCACCCGCACGACCGCCCTGCATCCGCACCTGGACGTCGACGGATCTCGGTGCTACGGCCGACGCGGGTCTCTCATCGACGAGGCCTATCTGTGACGCCCCGGGTCTGTGCCCCGAGGGGCTCCGTCGAGACCACGTTCAATGTCCGCGTCGACGGTATCCAATGGCTACCACGTGAGGTGCGGCGATGAGCGTCTCCGCGCGGGCGCTCAGGTCCGCTGGCCTCGACTGGGTCGAATCGATCCCAGAAGACTGGGGCACCCCGTCGGTCGGGGCGAACTTTGAGGTCCAGCTCGGCAAGATGCTCAACCCGTCGGCCGCCGCCGGTGACTCGCTTCGACCGTACCTGAGGAACATCAACGTCCAGTGGGATCGCATCGACCTCGATGACCTGCCGCTGATGCACTTCGATGCGGGCGACCGGGCACGATACGCGCTCCGCCCCGGCGATCTCCTTGTCTGTGAGGGCGGGGAGGTCGGGCGCGCCGCCGTCTGGGATGGCCAGTTGGAGGACTGCTACTACCAGAAGGCCCTCCATCGGGTCCGTCCCTACAGGGATGACAGCACTCGCTTCCTCATGTACACCCTGACGGCCGCCGCGTCCCAGGGCGTCTTCGAGAACGAGGGCAATACGAGCACCATCGTCCACTTGACTGCCGAAAAGCTGAGGGGTCACCGGTTCCCGTGGCCCCAGCCTGCCGAGCAGCGCGCGATCGCCGACTACCTCGACGCGGAGACGGCGCGCATCGAGGCGGTCCTCGCCGCACACCGCCGACAGTTGGGTGCCGTCGCCGCGCGGAAGCGAGCGGCGGTGTCAAACGCGTTGGGGGCACACGCAACGGCCCGAGCCCCCATTCGGAGGCTTGTCACGACGGTCACAAGCGGACCGCGGGGCTGGAGCGACCTGGAAGTCGACGAGCCCGGTCACCTGTTCCTGCGCATTGCGAACGTCCCAGCCGACTCGATCAAGCTCAAACTGGTTGATGTTGCCTACATCCAGGCACCGCCCGGCGAGGAGTCCAACCGTTGCCGGGTGCGACCCGGGGATGTTCTGACCACGATCACCGCTGCGATCGGGCAGGTCGCGGTCATCCCGCCCTTGCTTGGCGAGGCCTACGTGAGTCAGCACGTCGCATTGCTGCGGCCGGACCAAACGCGGGTGGATCCCGAGTGGCTGGCCCTGGCCCTGTGGTCCGAGGATGCGCAGCGCCAACTTGATGCCGCACGGTACGGCGGCACGAAACAGCAACTCTCCCTCGATGACTTGCGAGAGGTTCGCGTGCCACTCGCCGATCTGACGACCCAGCGCTCAGTCGTACCGAGCGTCTTAGGCTCCTTGGACTCCGCCACACGATTGGAGTCGACAATCCGCGCAGCCGTCGACCTCCTCCTCGAGCGCCGCCAGGCCCTCATCACCGCCGCCGTCACCGGCCAGCTCGAGATCCCCGGGGCCCCCGCGTGAGCGCGCTGGAGCGGGCTTGACGACCCCAGTCGCGTAGGGGAGTATGCGCGTATGAAGCGCACAACCATCAGCCTGCCGGATGATCTCGCGGCCGCCCTGGAGCGGGAGGCGCACCGTCGCCGCGTGCCCGTCTCCCAGGTCGCCCGTGAGGCGATCGAGGCCCGGCTCGGCTGGGATGCGCAAGGGCCGCGAGACATCCCGTTCATCGGCATCGGCGACAGCGGCGGAGCGTTCGTGGGCATCGCCGACTACATGGACTCCGGCGAGTTCGAGAAGGACTACGCGGAATGGATGTACGCAGATGCGTTCGATCGCGATCCTTGACACCGGCCCGCTGTACGCGGCCACTGACCGCAGCGAGCCGGCCCACCTGCGGTGCGTGGACGTCCTTCGACGGCGCGACCTCGAGCTCGTGATCCCCGTTCTGGTCGTGGCGGAGGCGGCGCACTTCGTGGGCAAGAGGCTGGGCCCGGCCACGGAAAGTGCTTTCGTACGGGGGCTCAGCGGCTTCGCCATCGAGGCGCCGGGCGCTGAGGACTGGCCGGTCATCGCTGACCTGGTCGAGCGCTACGCGGACCTTCGGCTCGGCACGACGGACGCGGCGACGATCGTCCTCGCAGACCGCATCGGCACCGACCTCATCGTGACCCTCGACCGCCGGCACTTCGGCACGGTGCAGTCGCCGCAGGGTCGACGCTTCCGCCTCCTGCCGGAGCCGAAGCAGGTTCACGAGGAACCGGCGGACTACTCGCCGACGCCCGCGTGAAGCCCGACGAGCGCGGCTTCGAGGACGCGATCACCGGCTCGCTCGTCGAGGCCGGCGGGTACCGCGTCTGCAAGTGGGGGACGAAGCCCGAGTGGAGCGCGGACTTCGACCGCGTCCGCGGGCTCGACACGGCCGAGCTCTTCGCCTTCCTCGCCGAGACGCAGCCGGTCGCCTGGGAGCGCCTGGTCGCCGTCCATGGCGGCCTCGACGGCGCACGGGCGCAGTTCGCCGAGCGACTCTCCAAGCAGATCGACGAGCGCGGGACGGTCGACGTCCTCCGCCACGGGGTGAACGACCACGGCGTCGAGGTTCGCCTCGCCTTTTTCCGGCCTGCACACGGGCTCACCCCGGAGTTGACCGAGCGTTACCTCGCGAACCGCCTCACCGTCACCCGGCAGCTCCCGTATGACGCCGCGGCGACGAAGACGCTCGACCTCTGCCTCTTCGTCAACGGGATCCCGGTCGCGACCGCGGAGCTGAAGAACCCGATCACCGGGCAGTCGGTCGACGACGCGAAGCGCCAGTACCGCATCGACCGCGACCCGGGCAACGTCACGCTCGGCCGTCGCGCCCTCGTCCACTTCGCCGTCGACCCCGATCTCGTCGAGATGACGACGCAGCT
>JBAWVU010000203.1:0-5370 GCA_037147135.1 Chloroflexota bacterium | reverse complement strand
GGCGGAGGTGCCGCTCCCTGCCGGCGAGGCGCGCGGCTACCTCGCGCGGTTCCTCTTCCGCGGCGACGATGTGTTCAAGGAGGTCTCTGCCCTGTCGGGCGGGGAGCGGTCGCGGCTCGAGCTCGCGCTGCTCGGCGTGCTGCCGTCGAACGTCCTCCTCCTCGACGAGCCGACGAACCACCTCGACATCCCCGCCCGGGAGGCGCTCGAGTCGTTCCTCCGGGAGACCGCGGCGACGGTCCTCCTCGTCAGCCACGACCGCCGCCTGCTGGAGACGATCTGCGACCGGCTCTGGGTGGTCGACGACGCGCTCGCGGTCCCGTTCGAGGGCGGATACCGCGCCTGGCGGTCGGCGATCGCCGAGGGCTGGCGCGCCGGCGACGCCGCGGCCCGCGAGCGTGCCCGGCTCCACGGGGGAGGCGTCACGATCGGGGCCACGATGCGGACCGGTACGGCGCCCGCCCGAACGGCGCCCGAGACGGCTCGTCGCGGGCGGGTGCCTACGGCCACGGCCGAGCCGGCGGGGAGTCGCGCCGTCGCCGCGGCGCGGGCCACCGACGCGGCCACGGCGCGGGCCGCCCCGAAACTCTCCAAGGACGCGTACCGGCGCCGCAAGCTCGTCGTCGAGGCCGACCTCGAGCGCCTCGGTCGCCGGAAGGGCGAGCTCGAGACGGCCATCGTGGACCCGGAGGTCCAGTCCAACTTCGTCGAGATGCGCCGGATCGCGAACGAGCTCGCCGACGTCGACGAGGCGCTCGGCGCCGCCGAGGAGGCGTGGCTCATCGTCGAGGAGCAGGCACCGTGACCGGATCGCGGCCGCTCCGGATCGGCATCACCGGGCCGATCGGCTGCGGGAAGTCGACGATCGCCCGGGCGCTCGAGCGTCGCGGCGCAGTCGTGGTGGACGCCGACGTCCTCGCCCGCGAGGCCACCGTGCCGGGCGAGCCGGCCCTCGCCGCCGTCGTCGCCCGGTTCGGTCAGGGGTTCCTGCTCCCGGATGGCTCGCTCGATCGCGCCGCGCTCGGGAGGCTCGTCTTCGCCGATCCCGGGGCGCTCTCGGACCTCGAGTCGATCGTCCACCCTGCCGTCCGTGCCCGTGTCGAGCAGGCCTTCGCCCGCGCCGCGGACGATGGGGCGGCCGTGGTCGTCGTCGAGGCGATCAAGCTCGTCGAGGGAGGCCTCGCGAGGACGTGCGACGAGATCTGGCTCGTAGAGTGCCCGCCCGACGCGCAGCTAGCGCGACTCGTCGACCGCGGGATGGCGCCCGCGGATGCCGAGCAGAGGATCTCCGCCCAGGCCGGGCTCGCCGATCGGCTCCGACCCGCGGCGACGCGCGTCATCGACGCGTCCGGGAGCCGCGACGAGACCGAGGCGGCGGTGGACGCGGCCCTCTCGGTGGCGCTGGCGAGAGCCCTTCGCGCCCGGGAGTGAAGGGAACGAGATGGACCCCGTCGGTGGACTAGTCGAGGACGTCATGGGCCTGCCCTGGCTCCTCGGCCTCGCGGTCGGCGGCTGCGCGGCTGCCGCCACCATCGTCATCGCCCACGCGATCCGGCACGGGTCCTGGACGCCGCCGGACCGACTCTCGGCGATGGGGAGGGGCGCCCTGCATCGGATGCGTGCCCTCGGCGGCCCGGCCGCCGAGACGCGCTGGCTCTGCGAGGCGTGCCGCTCGTGGAACGGCCCCGAGGCAGCCTCGTGCTACCACGGATGCGGCCCCCGGCGACTCCGGGAGATGCCGATGCCGGGGTCGGCCGCGAACGACGGGGAGGCCGACCGGGCGGAGCGTCCGCCGCCGCAGAGTGGAGGGCGCCACACGCGCCGCGGCTGAACCGGGCGCCACGCGCGACGGGACGGAAGACCGGACCCAGAACGGATGTTCTATCCTGCCGTCGTCCGTGGTAGGATGGATGCCTTCCACAGAGCCGTGCGGAGCGTCGCATGCCCGACTTCCAGCTGGTCGCCGACTTCGAGCCGACCGGCGACCAGCCCCAGGCCATCGAGGGGCTCGCAGACGGCCTCGCCCGGGGGCTCCGGCACCAGACGCTGCTCGGCGCGACGGGCACGGGCAAGACGTTCACGATCGCCTCGGTCATCGCGCGCCACCAGAAGCCGACCCTCGTCCTCGCGCACAACAAGACGCTCGCGGCACAGCTCTACGCGGAGTTCCGGGACTTCTTCCCGCATAACGCGGTCGAGTACTTCGTCAGCTACTTCGACTACTACCAGCCGGAGGCATACCTCCCCCGGTCGGACACGTACATCGAGAAGGATTCGAGCCGCAACGAGGAGATCGACAAGCTCCGCCACGCGGCGACTCAGGCGCTCTTCGAGCGGCGCGACGTCATCATCGTCGCGTCGGTGAGCTGCATCTACGGGCTGGGGGCGCCGGTGGACTACGGCGCGACCGTCCTCCGCCTTCGCGTCGGTGGACAGTACCGGCGCGACGCGGTGCTCCGCCACCTCGTGGACCTCCAGTACCAACGCAACGACCAGGCGCTCACGCGGGCGAAGTTCCGGGTCCGGGGGGACACGCTCGAGGTCGTGCCGGCGTCGGAGGACCGCCTCATCCGCGTCGAGTTCTTCGGCGACGAGATCGAGCGGATCACGGAAGTGGACCCGCTCACCGGCGAGCTGCTCGCCCGGCGCGAGGACCTGAGCGTCTATCCGGCCACGCACTACGTCACCCCGGCGGACAAGCTCCAGGCGGCGATCGTGGACATCGCGGCGGAGATGGAAGAGCGGGTCGGGCAGCTGGAGGCGGAGGGGCGCGTGCTGGAGGCCGCGCGGCTCCGGCAGCGGACGACGTTCGACATCGAGATGATGCGCGAGCTCGGCTTCTGCACCGGGATCGAGAACTACTCGCGCCACCTCTCCCGGCGCGATGCCGGCTCCCGGCCGTGGACGCTCCTGGACTACTTCCCGCCGGACTGGCTCCTCGTCGTCGACGAGAGCCACATGTCGATCCCGCAGGTCGTGGGGATGTACAAGAACGACCGGACGCGGAAGGAGATCCTCGTCGACTTCGGGTTCCGCCTCCCGTCCGCGCTCGACAATCGGCCGCTCACGTTCGAGGAGTTCGAGGCGACCGTCGGCCAGGCGGTCTACATGAGCGCGACGCCGGGCCCGTACGAGCTCGAGCGGAGCGAGCGGGTCGTCGAGCAGCTCATCCGGCCGACCGGCATCGTGGACCCGCGGATCGAGGTGCGGCCCACGGAGGGCCAGATCGACGACCTCCTCGAGCGGATCCGGGGCCGCGCGGAGCGCGGTGAGCGCGCGATCGTCACGACCCTCACGCAGCGGATGGCGGAGCAGCTCGCGGACTACCTCCACGAGCTCGGCGTCAAGGTCTCGTACCTCCACGCCGAGGTCGACACGCTCGAGCGCGTCCGGATCCTCCGGGACCTCCGCCTCGGCGTGTACGACGTCATCGTCGGGATCAACCTCCTGCGGGAGGGGATCGACCTCCCGGAGGTGACGCTCGTCGCCATCCTCGACGCGGACAAGGAGGGCTTCCTGCGGAGCGCATGGTCGCTCGTCCAGATGATCGGGCGTGCGGCGCGGAACATCGGCGGCGAGGTCGTCATGTACGCGGACACGATGACCGCGTCGATGCGGAAGGCGATCGACGAGACGGACCGCCGGCGCGCGAAGCAGGAGGCTCACAACCGCGAGCACGGCATCCAGCCGGTGACGATCGCTCGGGAGATCCACGACATCAACGACCGGCTGCGTGCCGTGGCGGAGGGCGGCGCATCGTACGGCGCCCCCGAGCCGGCCGGTGCCGGCGTGGACGTCGACCGTCTCGACGTCCGGCAGGTCGACAGGCTGGTCGTCGCGCTCGAGGCGCAGATGAAGGAGGCGGCCAGGAACCTCGAGTTCGAGCGCGCGGCCGCCCTCCGCGACCAGGTCCAGGAGATCCGGTTGCGGGTCCTCGAGCAGGACGCGTCGGTCATCGTGGGCCGAGCGGCGGAGCGGGCCGCCGCCAAGGCCGCGTCGGGACGCTCGGCGGCGAAGGCCGCGGCGCAGCGCGCCGCACGGCGGCCCACCGAGCGGGGGGCGGCCGCGCCCGCGGACGCGGTCGAGGTGACGTCGGTGCGCGTGCTCGCGGCGGACGAGGAGCCCGCGGACGCGCTCGCCGGGCCGGCCGGAGGTGCCTCTCCCGATACCGGCACCGCCGCGGATTGGCTGCCCGGCCTCCGCGATGCGCACGACGACGAGGATGCCGGCGGCTGGCAGGCCGGCTGGCTCGACCGCCCCACGTGGGATCCCACGATCGCCCCGAACATCAAGGGCCGGAAGGGCCGGCGGACGTCGCACCGGCGCGGCTGAGGGGCGCCCCTCGGGGGCGGCGCGAAGGGTCGGGCACGGGGCGCCGGGCGTCGTATAGTCGCCTCGATGTCCGACTCTTCGACGCCCCGCCGAAGCAGACGCCCCCGCCGACGGCCCTTCGGGGTCCTCGTGATCTGCGCCCTGCTCGCCTTCCAGGCGGTGCTCCTCTTCGTCGCGGTGGCCGCGCTGGTGGGGGCAGACACGTCCGATGGCGGCCAGGCCGACGTCGCCCTTCGTGCGTTCGGCCTGGACCTCACGGTCATCGCCGACGCGACGACGGCGGTGAGGGTCATCGTGGCCATCCTCGGGACGCTCTTCGTCCTCACGTTCGTCCAGGTCGTGCTCCTGCTCCTGCTCAAGCGGATCGGGTGGATCATCACGATGCTCGTCGTCGGGTTCTCCCTCTGCCTGCTGCTCTGGTCCACGTGGCAGGGCGCCGAGACGGACGGGCTCTCGATGCTCCTCTACGCCCTCACCGCCCTCTACCTCAACCAGAGCGAGGTCCGGCGCGCCTTCGGGGTGGGCGGCGGGCGACTCGACAGGACGCTCGCGCGGTCGGCGGACGCCATGGCGGACAGCGTGCTCGGCGACGCTTCGTGAGCCCCGACTCGGCGCTGCCCACCCCCGGCGACGACGTGCCGATGCCGGCTGCGCCTGCCCGGGCCGAGGTGCCGAAGCCGGTCGCCGACCCCGAGCGTGACCTCTCCCTCCTCCGCCGGTTCGAGCCGATCGTCAGGTACACGCAAGGAGAGCTCTTCTTCCCGATGTCGGCGGTCCCGTACATCGCCCAGTGCGAGCTCTGGGCCGGGACGTCGGAGCGCGACAGCACGCTCCTCGTCCCGCTCGGCGAGCTGACGGCCGAGTCGCTGCCGACGTACGCAGGAGCGTCACCCGGGAAGCGCCAGTTCCTCCGCCGTGCGTGCGTGGGCGGCTGGCGCTGTGTGCTGGATGCGATCGCGTATGTCGGCCACTGCCTCTGACCGCAACAGATTGGCCAGGTTCACATCCGTGCCCAGGCTGCGCACCGCGATTTCCTTC
>JBAWVU010000202.1:0-5406 GCA_037147135.1 Chloroflexota bacterium | reverse complement strand
CCGCCGTGCGTACTGAGCCGCCCGCCGCCGGGACGCGGTGGATCTCGATCGGGGCCTCGGGCGCGGGGTAGCGGTCGCGAAGCGCCTGGAACGCCCGCTCGGAGTTCAGGTCGGACGTGTTCTGCGAGAGGATCGTGAGGACGAGCTCGCTCGTCGCGTGGAGCCGCCGCTCCCGGCGCGGCCGGCCGTGGAGCACGACGAGCCGGTCGAGCACGTCCAGGACGATGCCCGGTCGTGTCCGGTCGAGCCTCCGCCGCCACGCCACGGCAGGGTCGGGCGAGCGCCGGCGGGGCTTGGCGGCTCCGGCACGGGTCTTCGCCGGTGTCCGCGGGGTCACGCCGGCCGGTCGCCGAGCAGCGCCCCGATGGTGACGAGTCGCGCGACCCGCTCCGCCGACCGCGCGATCGGGTCGGGTCCGGCGGCCATCGCCGCCTCCACGGTCGTGGGCCCCTCGACGACAGGGATCGCGACCGCGCCCACGGTGGCGAGCGCCGCCACGCCCTCCGGGGTCACGCCGCCGCCGAGCGCGAGACACGGCACTCCCGCAGCGTGGGCGAGCCGAGCGACCCCGAGCGCGGTCTTGCCGAAGGCGGTCTGCGCGTCGATCCGGCCCTCCCCGGTGATGACGAGGTCCGCGCCGGCGACGCGGGCGGGGAGGCCGACCTCCGCGATGACGACCGCGACGCCCGGGACGATCGCGAACCCTCCGAGCCGCCCGGCGATCGCGACGAGGGCGAACGTCGTCCCGCCGGCGGCGCCGGCGCCGGGGACATCGCGCGGCAGTGGCGTGCCCGTCGAGGCCGGCTGCGACATGGCCGGACCGGGTCGTCCCTCGCGGGATGCCCAGCGGATCCGGGCCGTGTCGCGCTCCAGGATGTCCGCCCAGCGCGCGAGCCCGGCTTCCAGCACCACGACGTCCGCCGGCGTCGCGCCCTTCTGTGGGCCGTAGGTGGCCGCGGCCCCGTCCGGCCCGAGGAGCGGGTTCGTCACGTCGCACGCGACGCGTATGCGGAGCTCGGCGAGGCGCAGATCGAGCTCGTCGAGCGCGGCCAGGCTCACGTCCGCCAGTGCCGCGCCCCCGGACGCGACCTCGTCACCGTTCGCGTCGCGGACGCGCGCCCCGAGTGCCTGGAGCATCCCCGCCCCGCCGTCCGTCGTGGCGCTGCCGCCGAGGCCGAGCACGATGTCGCGGATCCCGGCATCGAGCGCGGCCAGGATGAGGTCGCCGGTCCCGAACGTGTTCGCCCGTCTCGCAGCGCCGCTCGCCCGGTCGGATGCGCTCGTCCGCGCGAGGCCGGAGGCCTCGGCCATCTCGATGAACGCCCGCCGGCCGTCTCCTGCCACGAGCCACCGCGCCTGGACCGGCCGGCCGAGTGGATCCCGGGCGATGGCCTCGCGGACCTCCCAGCCGCCGGACGCGATGAACGCGTCGATGGTCCCCGCGCCGCCATCGGCGAGCGGCGCCGCGATCGTCTCGTCGCCCGGCCGCGCCGCGAGCCAGCCGGCCGAGATCGCCGCCGCGACCTCGACGCTCGTGAGCGACCCCTTGTACGAGTCCGGGGCGATGACGACCCGGAGCCGCCGACCGGCCGCCGGTCCCCGGCGCGCTGCGGACACTGCAGGGGCGGCCTCGCCCGTTCCCGGCCCGGCCGTCACCTGGCGAGGCCGAGCGGGTCAACGACCGCGCCGGCCGCTCCTCGCCGCTCGAGGTACTCGGGGATCCGGATCATCGGCGGCCGCTCGTGGTCGGCCAGCTCGATCACCTCCAGCGAGAGCCGGTCGTCGTCCCAGTGGGGGAGCTTCATCGTCGATCCGAGCTCGGCGAAGAGGCGCGCCCGCCTGCGCTCTTCGAGTCGGCGCATGACCGCCTGGAGGATGACGAAGCTCATCTTCGAGAGCCCGACGAGCTCCTGGTTGCGGTGGACGCGGCGCTCGAGGTCGACCTGGCCGAGCCCGGAGAGCCCGACCCGATCGAGGGCATCGATGAGGTGGCCGATCTCGACGGCGTAGCCGGTGAAGAACGGGACCGCCTCGAGGAGCGATCGGCGTCCGGCATACTCGCCGGCGAGGGGCTGGATGAGGCCGGAGAGCTCGGGGAAGAAGAGGTTGATGAGCGGCCGCGCGACAAGCTCGGTCACGCGCCCGCCTCCGCCCTCGCGCATGACGCCATCCTCCACGATCGGGCGCTGGTAGTAGCCCTTCACGTACTGGAGGCGTGGCTCCTCGAGGAGGGGCCCGAGCGTGCCATACGCCATGCGCGGCGACCAGTCCTTCACGTCCGTGTCGCACCAGACGACGATGTCGCCCGACGTCTCGTAGAGGCTCTTCCAGAGCGCTTCGCCCTTGCCGCGGAAGCTCCCGTACCGCGGGAGGACATCCGAGTGCTCGACCACCCGGGCGCCCTCGCCCTCGGCGATCGTGCGGGTGTCGTCCGTGGAGGCCGAGTCGATGACGAGAAGCTCGTCGACGAGCCCGCTCCGTTCCACGAGCTCACGTCGCGCGAGCGAGACGATCGGGCCGATGGTCTCGGCCTCGTTGAGCGTCGGGAGGACGAGGCTCACCGTGAGCCCGCGCCGCTCCTTGAGCGCGACGAGACGATCGAGGTCGGAGAACTCCGCGTGGTGGAAGTTCGCCTCACCGAACCAGCGGTCGACGCGCGCGGGGATCGACCGCGACGCGTCCGCTGCCCGCTCGACCGCGGCGAGGGTGTCCGCGCGGCGCGCGAGGCTGTCGAACGTGGCGCGGCCGATCAGCTCCCGTGTCCGCACGACGACGACCGTGCACGCCGCCTGCTCGGCGACCTCCTCCGGCAGCGAGCCGACGAGGAACAGCTCGTTGCCGTCCTCCACGGCGGACGCGCCCATGACGAGGAGGTCCGCGCCCTCGGCCTCGCGGAGGATCGCGGTGCGGACGTGGGAGGTCTCGCGGACGACCACCTCCGCCGACGCGGGCGCGAGCCGTCGGACGAACTCGCCCAGCGCCTTGTCCGCCTGCGTCCGGATCGCTGCGCTCGCGCCGGACGGGAGCAGGTGGAGCACCGCGAGCGTCGCACCGTTGCGCTCGGCGATCGCGGCCGCGAACCGGACCGCGAGCTCGGCGTGGGGGCCGCCCCGCACCGGGACGATGACGCGGCGCAGCTCCGCGGCGTCGCGCTGCTTGACGATCGCGATGTCGCACGGCGCCTCGCGCAAGACCGCGTCGATCGTGGGGCTGTACACCGGCCGGGGCGCGGGGCGCGGCTGCTTCCTCCCCGGGCGGCGCCGCGGCGCGGACGCGGCCGTGATCGTCGCGGGAGCCATCGCGGATCCAGTGGCGACGACCTCCGCGACCCCGTCCTTCGCGGTCCCGTCCTCCGCGACCTCGACCCGCGCGATCCCGTGCTCGCCGGTGCCGGCCCATCCGAACACGATGAGGTCGGACTCCTCCTCGGTGGCGACCTCGAGGATCCCCTCCGACGCGTGCCGTCCGATGCGGACGATCGGCTGGATCCGCGTCCCCTCGGGGCCGTAGTCGAGGACGCGCTGGAGGAGACGGCGCGCCTGCCGCGCCCGTGCCGCCCCTTCCGACAACGGCATCTCCTCGGGGACCTCCACGACGCCGAGCGCGGTGAGCGTCCCGCTTCGCGCGTCGAGGAGCGCGGCGGCGATCCGGACGAGCTCCCGCGCCGTCGCGGGGTTGGCGACCGGGAGGAGGATGCGGGACGGGAGCGGGGTCGGCTCGGTCATCGGTCGGCCCGCCACGCCTCGACGAACGACGGCTTGAGCCGCTCGAACGCCCGGGCCTGCGCCTCCACCCGGTCCTCGGCCTCCTCGGCATCCATCCGCCGGGTCTCCACGACCAGGCCGCCCACGCGGCCGAGGTAGATCGGGGCGACGGCCGCCGCGAGCACATCCGGGCTCGAGCCGCCCCGGCCGACCGCGAGGACGAGGTCGTAGACGACCCGTGCCCAGAGCTCCTCGGGGAACGCGAAGGCCGCGACGAGGTCCGCCATCGCGATCGTCCGCCCCTCCGCGTCCCGCTCGCGCCCGGCGCCGATGCCCGAGCCGCCGCGCACGACGGCCGCGTCCGCGAGCCGTCCCGCCTCCGCCGCGAGGTCGAGCACCTCCGCCGCCGTCTCCGCGCCGAGCATCGTCCGCCACGTCCCCGCGAGCGCGAGGGACCCCTCGTGGAACGCACCGAGCAGGCGGAGGGTGTCCACGGCGAGCGGCGGCGGCTCCACGACCCGCTCGAACCCGTAGGCCGGGACATCGTGGCTGCCGCGGATGTCGAGCCAGCGCTCCGGGCCGGCCGCCGACAGGCGGAGCGCGGTCGCGACGACCTGCCGGAACATCGGCCCCAGATCAGCGCCGGGGTCTTTCGGGTCGTGGACCTTCGCGCCGAGGCGTGCCTGGCAGACGGCGAAGCCGCCGGTGATGGCGGCGGTCGTCATCCAGATGTCGATCCCGAAGCGGCTCACTTCCGCGTCCCAGTCGTCGCGCTCGAGATACTGCGCGACAAGGTCGCCGGAGACGCCGAAGTCGCCGCCGATCGGCTGCCGGATCCGGAGGCCGTAGAGCGCGCGGGTGAGTGGGTACGTCACGGTGTTCGTGATCGTCCCGTCCCACTTGTGGCGCGCGTAGAGCGGCGCCACGAAGTCGTAGCCGCCCTTGAGGATCGGGCCGGAGAGGAGCTCGATCCACTCGGGGACGATCGAGCGAAGGTCGGAGTCGACGACCACGAGCGCGCTCACCTCGAGCTCCCGGGCGATGAGGAAGAGCGTGCGCAGGGCGGCCCCCTTGCCGGAGATCCCGTCCACCGCCGGGTACGAGAGGCTCACGCGCGCGAGGCGGTTCCGGGGCCGCACGAGGAGGATGCGCTCGACGTAGTCGGGTGGCTCCGTCTCGACGACGACCCGCTGCGTGCCGTCCGATGAACCGCCGTCCGAGTTGACGAGGACGGGCCGGAGGTCGGGGAAGTACTGGACGAGCCCCGCCTGCGCCGCCCGCACGACGTGGCCGATCGTCGCGGCATTCCGGTAGCTGGGGATGCCGACCATGATGTCGGCGCGGCCGATACCCGCGATCTCGTCGCGGATGGCAGGCGTGAGGGTGGTCTCGGGCACCTCCCGACCGTACCACGGAGCCGGGAGACCGTCCGCACGATCTCATCCGTGTGCATGAGACGCCGCCGGACGTTCGCGCAGACGCCGCGGGACCTTCAGGTAGATGTGCCCTTCCACGGTTCCCGCGACCATGCCGGTGCCTACAGCCACTGGAGGTCCGACATGCACGCATCCGCAGGTCGCTCGTCTCGGGTCGCCACCCTCGCGATCGTCGCGCTCGTCGCCGTCGTGCTCCTCCCCGCGGCGTCGCTCGCGAGCCCCGCCGCGCCCAACGCGAACGACTTCGCGTCCTCCGACCGCGTCAT
>JBAWVU010000201.1:0-5408 GCA_037147135.1 Chloroflexota bacterium | reverse complement strand
CTCCGTGACCGCGGCCTCAGCCACCCGGCCGCGCGAAGGCTTGATCGACGTGATCCCGCACATCTGCGCCGGGATGACGCCGCTCGGCCTGGGCAACGACCTCGGCGGCGGCGGCTCGCGCCTCGTCCGCGAGCGTGACGGTCACCGCGTTGAGGTCCGGGTTGACCTCCGCGACGCGCGCGAGGTGGGCCTCGACCACCTCGGCCGACGTCACTTCGCCCCTCGCGATCATCCCGGCCAGTTCTCCGGCACCCTTGCCGCACAGCTCGTTCATCGTTCTCTCCCTCTGGTGATGGGTCGGCACGGGTATGGTTGTGGCGTCGGGTGCCATCTGACATCGGGAGGGTTCCCCATTTCCGCTCGCCCCCTCCGCCTCGGAGAGCTCGTCGCGACGCTCGCGCTGGCGCAGGACAACGCGTTCGGGCAGCCGTTCGACTCGCAGCTCCGGTCCTGCCTGCTCGCGATGAAGCTCTGCGAGGAAGCAGGCTTCGACGAGGAGCTGCGCCGGACCGCGTACTGGGTCTCGCTGCTCCGCTACGTCGGGTGCACGGGGCACGCGCACGAGGTCGCGTCCGTCTTCGGCGACGACATCGCGATCCTCGGCAGGACGCTCGTGATGGACGCGGCCGATCCGGCGGATGTCGGGCGCACGATGGTGGCGTCCGCCACTGCCGGCCATCCGCCGGAGGAGCACGCGGAGATCGTGCGTGCGCTCCAGGCAGGCGCCCACGACTGGGCGGTCAACAACTTCGCGTCGGGCTGCGAGGTGGGCGACATGCTCATCCAGCGGCTCGATCTCGGGCCCGACGTCCGGACGGCGTTCGGCTTCACCTACGAGCGGTGGAACGGGAACGGGTACCCCACGCACGCGAAGGGCGAGCAGATCCCGGTGGCGACGCGCGTCGTGCACCTCACCCACGACATGGAGGCGATCGGACGCCGCTCCTCGCCGGCGGACGCGATCGATGCCGCCCGTGAGCGCCGCGACCGGACGTACGACCCGGAGCTGGCAGACCTGTTCGTCGCGCATGGGAGTCGGTGGTTCGAGGAGGTCGACGGCATCGATCCCTGGGAGGCGGTGCTCGACCTGGAACCCGAACCCCGACGTACCCTCGAGGGCGCAGAGCTCGACGCAGCCCTCACGGTGGCGGCCGACTTCATCGACCTGAAATCGCCCTACCGGGCCGGCCACAGCCGGCGCTGCGCGCGGCTCGCCGCCGACGCCGCCAGGGCCTACGGAGCCACGGAACGGGAGATCGAGGAGCTCCGCCGGGCGGCCATGCTGCACGAGTTCGGCATGACCGCGATCCCGAACTCGATCCTGGACAAGCGCGGGCCCCTCACGCGCGCCGAGCTCGATCGCGTCGCGTTGCACCCGATGCTCACCGAGCGGATGCTCGTCCGTTCGCCGGCCCTGGCCGCCCTGAACCCGGTCGCGGCCGCGCACCATGAGAAGTCGGACGGGTCGGGCTACCACAAGGGCCTGCGGGCGGACGCGACCGATCGCGCCGGACGGCTGCTCGCCGCCGTGGAGGTCTACGTCGGGCTCACGACCGAGCGCGCCGACCGTCCCGCCTTGGCCGCCGACGATGCGGCGATCGAGCTGCGCGCGCTGGCTTCACGAGGCGTGCTCGAGCAGGCCGCGGCCGACGCCGTCCTCGCCGCGGCCGGCCACCCGAAGGCCCATGGTCCGGTGCCGCGGACTCAGGGTCCGGGCGGGCTCAGCCGGCGCGAGGCCGAGGTGCTGCGCCTGGCGGCGATGGGTCTCACGACCCGTGAGATCGCGGACCGGCTCTTCATCTCGCCGAAGACCGCCGACCACCACATCCAGCACGTGTACACGAAGATCAACGTCTCGACGCGAGCCGCCGCCGCCCTGTGGGCGATGCAGCACGAGATCGTCTCCTAAGGCGCGCGACGGCCCTGGAGAGGGCCGCGTCAGCCCTAGGAGGTCGCGTGGCCAGCCACCGATCGACGGTCGCCCGAGCCCGTCCAAGGACCGCGTCCGGATCCGCGGCGAGGCAGCCGGCGACCGCCCGGTGGAGCCACAGGGAGCGCACCTGGTCCCGCGTCATGCGCGGCGCCGGCTCGTCGCCGCGGGCGAACCGCTCGACAGCCTCCGGTCCAGGCCCCGATGCGTGCCGACCGTGACGCACGGCAACGCACCGCGCTCGCACAGGTCGACGACATGCTGGCGATAGCGCTCGGGCGTTGATCCGCCGGCGCACCGCCTCGCTCCCCTCGACGGCACCGTACGGAAAGCGGCAAGATGGACCCCGTGACCGAGACTGTCCTTCGGGAACCCGTCCTCTTCCGCTACGCCGGCTGTACCCTGCCGGAGTGGCTGCCGGTCGTCGTCGCGCGCGTGGCCCAGCGGTTCGACCCGGAGCGCATCGTCCTTTTCGGCTCCCTCGCTCGCGGGGACGCGGGACCCGACAGTGACATCGACCTCCTCGTCGTCTTTCCGGACGCGGTGGACGGACGTTCCACCGCGGTGGCGCTTCGCCTTGCGATCGGCGACATCCCCGCGCCGGTCGACTTCATCGTCACTGACCTCGACGAGATCGAGCGGCGGGGCGGGATCGCGGGACCGGCCCTGGGCTCGGCGCTCCGGGAAGGGAAAGTCGTGTACCGCCGTGGAGCCTGACGGCCCGACGGACGAAGCGCGGCTCGAGGCACTCCGGTGGCTCTCGACCGCCCAAGAGGATCTCCACGGGGCCGCTGCGATGCTCGAACGCGACGACGTGGCTCCCCGGCTCGCCTGCTTCCTCGCCCAGCAGGCGGCAGAGAAGGCGCTCAAGGCGCGGCTGATCGGGCACGGCATCGCGTTCCCGCGGATCCACGATCTGCTCGCCCTTCGTGCGCTCCTGCCGGCATACGAGTCCGCCGGGCTCGACGATGCCGACCTCGCGGAGCTGTCCGCCTGGGCCGTCGAGGCCCGCTACCCCGGCGATCTCCCCGAAGCGACATCTGCGGACGCGCGGACGGCGTTCGCGGACGCGCGGGCGATCATCGACACGGCGCGTGGAGACATCGCCGGCGGGTGAGGTGGTGCCAGGGCGGCGCGACCTCGGCCGAGGCCCGTGACCCCACGCACTCTGAAGCCGGCCTCGAGGCCGGCTTCTCAGTCCAGATCGCTGGAGCCGACACTCGGATCTGAACCGAGGACCTGCTGTCTGTTACGAACCCCGAGGTCCGCCGGGCCACGGGTCACGCATCGATCTGCATCACGCGGGAGCCCGTTCCGGCACCTGTCCGGCGGCACCGCCGTCCGGCATGTGCGACCGAAGTCCGCCCATCGACGTCCGGGACCGGCGCGGCCATACTGGCGCGACCGCGCCCCCGATCCGGCTCCCTTGCGGGATGCCGTCCCCCGGTCGGGGCGAGATCGCGGCCGGCGGAGGGCTCGCACATGAAGCGGAAGATCTCGCTCGGCCTGGCGGCCGTCTTCGTCCTGCTCGTCGCGCCGACCATGGTGGGTGCGGCGGGCCCCGTGACGCCCGATGCCGCCGGGGCGCAGGCGGCTGTCGTCCTGCCGGCATCGACGGCGCACGGCGGCGGCTTCCAGGTGCAGAGCATGCTGGACCAGAGCTTCTGCATCGAGGTCGCGGCCGGCGCGACGGACCTGCGACCGGTGACCCTGGGGCAGTGCTCGGCGCTCGGCGCGCAGCGCTGGACCTTCTCCTGGCTGGCGAGCGGCCTGAACCAGATGATCGAGACCCAGGGGATGTGCGTGGACGTGAGCAGCCGGAAGCCCGGCGACGGACTTGCGGTCCCGGTCACGTTCTGCAAGGACACCAGGCCGGAGAAGCTGACGTTCACGATGACAGGGCAGATCGAGTTCGCCCGGGGCTGCCTCGCCGTCCCGCGCGCGGGTGCGGGTGCGGCCGTCTTCATCGAGAAGTGCGACGACACCAAGCCGAATCAGCACTGGAAGCTCTCGCAGTAGCGGCGGGCGAGCCGCGCCGAGCTCGAGTGCGCACACCGCAGGGCGCGCCCGGCCGCACAGGGCCGTCCGGCCGCTCGCGCGGCGGCGTCCGGCGGGTACCGTCCACGCATGACCACACCGGAGCGAGACCGCGACACCGTCCCGGCGCGGTACCCGGAGCCGGGACCAGGGGTCATCGAGTGGCCGGCCCGGCACCTCGTCGGTGGTCACCTGGAACGCCGTCGCGATCCTCGTCACCGTCGCCGGCCTCGTCGTGTTCTCGCTGCCGGTCATGCTCCGGTCGGGGTCGGTCTCGGGCTCGGTTCCAGGTCGATCTCGTCGATCTCCTCCGGGTGGTCGCCCTCACGGCGCTGCTGATGCGACTCTGACGGGTGCCCGATCGCGACGGTGCACGGGCCCGTCCACACTCAGGGCGCCGCGTCGCGGTGAGCCGCCACCCAGACCCGCAGCCGGTCGGCGACGCGGCCATCGACACGGCTGACCTGCCCGATCCGGGCGAGCAGGACGTGCTCGAGCTCCGCGCGCCTCACCCGGCACGCTCCCCGAGCCAGTGGCGGTGGAAGGACCGGATGATCGACTGACGCTCGGACTCGCTCAGGACGCGGGTGAAGGGCGAGCTCTGCCGCAGCTCGCGTGCGGGTTGGGAGGAGGAGACGAGCATCTCCATGACCGCTTCGGGCCCCTCGCCGATGATCTCCCGCCATCGTTCGAGCGCCCGTGTCGCACCGCCCGGCGGCCGTGCGGCCAGCCATCGATCGATCGTCGCGCGAGCCTGTGGCAGGACCGCATCCGGATCCTCGGCGACGTGGCCGGCGACCGCCCGGTGGAGCCACAGTGAGCGCAGCTGGTCCCGCGTCAGGCGGGATGCCGGCTCGTCACGACGTGCGAAAGACGTGATGTCCGCACGGCTCACCCGCCGATGTGTGCCAACCGTGACGCATGGCAGGGCACCGCTCTCGCACAGGTCGACGACGTGCTGACGGGAGCACCCCAGCAGCACTGCGGCCTGCCCTGTCGTCAGGAGCTCGCCGGCGATGTAGAGACTCGTCATGACGCGGAGTCTGTGTCCCAACCACCAGAAACACAAGGGCAGAGGCGCGGCGCGTTGAAGGAGCGCTAGAGCAGCGGCCGCGGCGCCCGGGTCGCCGGGGTCGCGCGTGCCCCAAGGCCCTCGTCGAGTTCCGGGGTTCATCCGGGGGGGTCTCGATCGTCGTCAACGAGGGGCGCATAGGACCCTCAGGTCATGGCCGGGGCGATCCGACAGGTGCACGGCGTGCAGTGTGGACATGGGGGCGGGCGTCTGGCGTCGTCAGTGGCCTTCGGGCGCAGGGGTCGACTGGGGGGACCGATGGACGCCTCTCAAGCCAGAAGCCGGCCCTGCGGCCGGCTTCCACACCAAGATCGCTGGAGCCGACACTCGGATTTGAACCGAGGACCTGCTGTTTACGAAACAGCTGCT
>JBAWVU010000200.1:0-5484 GCA_037147135.1 Chloroflexota bacterium | reverse complement strand
GCCGGTCCGGCGACATGTTCGTCGCGGCGATCACCGCGGGCGCGACGAGCCTGGGCGCCGAGGTCCACCTCGCTGGCGTCATCCCTACGCCCGGGCTCGCCTTCCTCGCCGGTGAGGGAGGCTACGCGGCCGGGATCATGGTCTCCGCGTCGCACAACCCGGCCGCCGACAACGGCCTCAAGGTGCTCGACGACAGGGGCCTCAAGCTCGAGGACGCGCTCGAGGACGAGCTCGAGTCGCTCACCTGGCGAGCCGACGAGCTGTCCGGCGTCGCGAACGAGTCGATCGGCCGCGTCCACGACCGCAGCGTCGAGCTTCGGGCCCTGTACGTGGACCGACGGATGGCGATCGCGTCCCGCGTCCGGACCGACCTCCACGTCGTCCTCGACTGCGCGAACGGCTCGGGATGCGTCGTCGCGGAGGAGATCGTCGCCGCCACCGGCGCGCGCGTGGAGACGATCCACGCGGACCCGGACGGCGTGAACATCAACCTCGGATGCGGAGCCACCGACCCCGCGTCGCTCGCGGCCGCTGTCCTGGCGCGCGGCGCCGACATCGGGTTCGCCCTCGACGGCGATGCCGACCGCTGTGTCGCGGTGGATGCTTCGGGCCGGGTCGTCGACGGCGATCAGCTCATCGGCCTCCTCGCCCTCGAGCGGCTCGCCCGCGGTGCGCTGCCGGGTAAGACCGTCGTCGTGAGCGTCCTGAGCAACGGTGGGCTCCAGCAGGCGATGGAGGAGGCGGGCGGCTCGATCGTCCGGACGCCGGTCGGCGACAAGTACATCCTCGAGGGCATGCTCGTCGCCGATGCGGAGCTCGGTGGCGAGAAGAGCGGCCACGTCATCGTCCTCGAGCACAGCTCGAGCGGCGACGGGATCGTCACCGCGCTCGAGGTCCTCCGCGTCGTGACCGCCGCCGGCCGCCCGCTCGCCGACCTCGCCGGGCGCATCCCGCTCCTCCCGCAGCAGCAGCGCGCCGTCCCCGCTCGTCACAAGGGGCAGTGGGAGGGCGACCCGGAGATCCACCGCGCGATCGCGGCCGCGGAGGCCCGGCTCGGATCCGGCGGGCGGGTGCTCGTCCGGCCGTCGGGCACCGAGCAGAAGCTCCGGGTCATGGTCGAGGGGACGGATCCGACCGTCGTTGCCGAGCTGGCGGATGCCATCGCCGCCCTCGCGAGCGAGCGACTAAACTAGCCCGGGCCCCGGACGGCGGTCCGTGATCGAGACGGAGGATCGCCGGCGGATGTGCGGGATCGTCGGGTACACGGGGCCCCGCGACGCAGGGCCGATCCTTCTCGAGGGGCTGCGGCGCCTCGAGTACCGGGGCTACGACTCGGCGGGGATCGCGCTCGTCACAGAGGATGGCGACCTCTTCGTCGAGAAGCGCGCCGGCAAGCTCGCCAACCTCCGGACCGCGCTCCTCGACCGGACGCCACACGCCGGGATCGGGCTCGCGCACACTCGGTGGGCCACCCACGGGCGCCCGAACGACCTCAACGCCCACCCCCACGTCGACTGCACGGGTGACATCACCGTCGTCCACAACGGGATCATCGAGAACTTCCGCGAGCTGCGTGACCGCCTCGAGACGTCGGGGCACGTCCTCAGCTCCGAGACCGACACGGAGGTGATCGCCCACCTCGTCGAAGAGGCGTACGCGGGCGACATCGCCGACGCCACGCGGGCCGCCCTCCGGCAGGTCGAGGGCGCCTACGCGATCGCCGTCCTCCACCGTGCCGAGCCCGACCGGCTGGTGGGCGCGCGGATGAACGTCCCGCTCGTCGTCGGGCTCGGCGACGGCGAATCGTTCCTCGCGAGCGACGTCGCGGCGATCCTCGCCCACACGGACCGCATCGTCTTTCTCGAGGACGGCGACGTGGCCGACCTGCGCCCGACCGGTGTCGCGATCACGGACGTCGCCGGGGCCCCGGTCGAGCGGACGCCGACGACCATCACGTGGACCGCCGAGGCGGCCGAGAAGGGCGGCCATGACCACTTCATGCACAAGGAGATCTGCGAGCAGCCCGAGGCGCTCCTCTCGTGCATCACCGGGCGCGTCACGCGCGACGACCGCATCGGCGTCGAGGAGCTCCGACCGGTCGAGGGCATCCTCGCCTCGGTCGACCGGGTCGAGCTCGTCGCGTGCGGCACTGCGTCCTACGCCGCGCTCGTCGGGGCGGCCGCCCTGCAGGAGTGGACGGGCCTTCCCGCGCGTGCGACCGTCGGCTCCGAGTTCCGGTACAGCCCACCGCCGCTTGACGGGCGGACGCTCGTCATCGCGGTCACCCAGTCGGGAGAGACGGCCGACACGATCGCTCCGACACGCCTCGCGCGGGAACGCGGCTGCCCGGTGATCGCGGTCACGAACACGGTCGGCTCCGCCATCACGCGTGAGGCGGACGCGGTGCTCTTCCTCCAGGCAGGCCCGGAGATCGCCGTGGCCGCGAGCAAGACGTTCGTCGCCCAGGTGACCACCCTCGTCATGCTCGCAGCCGCCATCGCGAAGGCGCGCGGGATGCTCGACAGGGCGACGGAGCGGTCGCTCGCCGTGGCGCTCCGGGGGCTCCCAGAACGCGCGCGGCAGGCTCTCGCGAACGCGGAACAGGGGGACGTGGCCGGCCTCGCCCGCCGGTACGTGGACTCGCGCGGGTTCATGTACGTCGGCCGCGGGTACTCGTACCCTACGGCTCTGGAGGGCGCACTCAAGCTCAAGGAGGTGAGCTACATCCACGCGGAGGGCTACGCCGCGGGAGAGCTCAAGCACGGTCCCATCTCGCTCCTCGACGCGGAGTGCCCGCTCGTGGCTGTCGCGACGCGGTCGAGCGTCTACGACAAGCTCATCAGCAACGTCATGGAGGGGCGGGCCCGTGACGCGAAGGTCATCGCCGTCGCGACGGAGGGAGACCCCCAGATCGAGCGCTTCGCCGACGAGGTGCTCTGGGTGCCCGACACGCACGAGGCCCTGAGCCCGGTCCTCGCCATCATCCCCCTCCAGCTCTTCGCCTACTACACGGCGGTGGCGCGCGGCACCGACGTCGACCAGCCCCGGAACCTCGCCAAGTCGGTCACGGTCGAGTAGGTCCATGGCCGAGCCCAGCGAGCCCAGCGAGCCCATCGAGCCCAGCGAGCCGGTCGAGCCCCGAGCGGGCCGTGCCCCTGCCTTCCCCGCGGCGCCCGAGGGCGCGCTGGCCCTCCCCCCCGCGCCCGAGACCACGACCGAGCTCGGCATCGACATCGTCCGCGTCTCGCGGATCCGCGGCGCTCTCGACCGCTTCGGGGAGCGGTTCGTCGCCCGCGTCTGCACCCCGCGGGAGGCGGCGTACGTGCGTGGCCGGCCGGCGACCCTGGCGGGGCGATGGGCGGCGAAGGAGGCCGTCTCGAAGGTCCTCGGTCTCGGCGTCCGCGGGATCGGCTGGCGCGACATCGAGATCGAGCGCCTGCCGACCGGCCAGCCCGCGGTCGTCCTCCACGGCCGGGCGGCTGCCCGCGCGGACCAGCTGGGGATGGGCCGGATCGCGCTGTCGATCAGCCACGAGGACGAGTTCGCCGTGGCCATCGCGGTCGGCGTCCGGAGCGCCGGGGGCCGGTACGTCTTCCCGCCGGACATCGAGGCGAGGATCGACGAGAGGGAGCGCGTCCTGCTCGAGCGCCTCGAGCGGATGCGGGGTCTTCAAGCGGACCTGCGGACGGCCGAGACGGCGTCGGCATCACCGGCCCCGCTGGCCTCGGGTGGGGTCCACCCGACGGAGGAGGACCGGTGAGCGAGACCCTGTTCACGGGTGCCGTCTCCATCGACGACCAGCTCGCCGCGGGCCTCGTGCCCGAGCGGCCGGCGCGTGGCCACAAGGGGGTCTTCGGCAAGCTGCTCGTCATCGCGGGCTCACTCGACTACGCGGGAGCCGCGCTCCTCGTCTGTGCGGCCGCCGGGCGAGCCGGGGCGGGACTCGTCACGCTCGCCGTCCCCGAGTCGCTCCAGCCGCTCTTCGCCGCGAAGGTCGTCGAGGCCACGACGATGGCGCTTCCCGAGGACGACCTCGAGGAAGTCGATCCGGAGCCCGCGCTGGCGAAGATCCTCGACCACGTCCACGACGCTCTCGTCGTCGGCCCGGGCGTCCGGGCCGCGCTCGCGACCGGGGACCTTGTCCGCGGGATCCTCGCGGTGTCCGTCGACTCGGATCCGGCACCGGCCGTCGTCGACGCGGAGGCACTCCGGTCGCTCGCCGCGGAGGACGGCTGGTGGGAGGGGATCCGCCGCTCCGTCGTGCTGACGCCGCACACGGGCGAGTTCGCGCGCCTCCGGGCGGCGAGCGGCGTGGTCCCGGGGGCCGACGGCGACCTCATCGACGACGACGACGCACGCGTCGCTGCGGCGGTCGATGCCGCCCGGGCGTGGGGCCAGGTCGTCGTCCTCAAGGGCGCGCGGACCGTCGTCGCCGCGCCGGACGGCGCCGTCGCGAGCGCCAGCTTCGAGAATCCGGCGCTCGCGAGCGGCGGCACGGGCGACGTCCTCGCCGGCACGATCGGGTCCCTCCTCGCGCAGGGCCTCACGCCGTTCGACGCCGCGAGGCTCGGCGTCCATCTCCATGGGTCGGCGGGCGAGGCGGTGCGCCAGCGCTTCGGGGACGCGGGCCTCCTCGCGTCCGACCTGCCCCTGGAGATCGCGCTCGCGCGCAGGCGTCTCGCGGAGATCGCGGAGCGCCGGCGCGCCGGCAGGCGGCTCGGGTTCGGCGCGCACGGTGGCCTTCGCGACGGCCGTGACGACGGTCGGACCGGCGACGATCACCCCGGTGCTGGCCGCCCGGGCGCCGGGCCCGACGGCTCGTCGAACGGCCCGGACGCATGAAGCCCCGGCCCCCGATCGAACAGCGGCTCCGCGACGCCGGGCTCCCGCCGGTCCCGCGGACCGCCTGGCTGGAGATCGACCTCGACGCGCTGCGCGGGAACCTCGCGGCCATCCGCTCGATGCTTCCCGCCGGGGTGCGGGTCGACGCCGTCGTGAAGGCGGATGCGTATGGGCACGGCGCCGGCCCGGTCGCCAGGGCGCTCGAGGCGGCAGGTGCGGACGGCTTCTGCGTGGTGACGCTCGACGAAGCGGCGGAGCTCCGTGCCGCCGGAGTCCGGGCGCCGATCCTCCTGCTGTACGCCATCGTGCCCGCACTCGTGGCCGAGGCCTCCCGCCTCGACGTCGCGCTCACCGTGGCGGACGACGATATCCTCCGCGCGACGCTCGACGCGGTCGGGCGCGCGTGGGCAGCCGGCGATCTCGGCGGAGAGACGGTCGCGCTCCACCTCCAGGTCGAGACCGGCCTCGGGCGCGATGGCGTCCTCCCCGCCGCCGCCGCCCACGCTGATCACGCCCTCCTCCTCCAGCTGGCGGACGATCTCGACGATCTCGTGCTGGGCCTTCTCCACGTCCTTGCTCTTGATGGGGCCCATGAACTCCATCTCCTCCTTCATCAGGTCCACGGCCCGGCTGGACATGTTC
>JBAWVU010000199.1:0-5490 GCA_037147135.1 Chloroflexota bacterium | reverse complement strand
GCTCTCGGCCGTGCTCGCGACGGGCGCGGCCCTGCCCGTGGCGGCCGGCGCTGCCGTGTCGTCCGTCCTCCCGGTCGCGTCGACGATTCCGATCGACACGGTCGTCCCCGTGCTCGCCGTCCGCCTCAGCGATGACGACGGGAAGCGCGCCGTCTCGATCACGCCTCTCGAGGTCGCCGCCTGGATCGGCGAGGCGAACAGCGTCTGGGCGGCAGCGGGCGTCCGGTTCGAGTTCGATCCCGAGCGCGACGTCGAGACCCTCGCGAGCTCGGTCCTCAACGGGATCGGTGGCCCGACCGACCGTGCATGGACCGCCGAGAGTGCCGCGGCGAACGCACTCGCGGGGCTCCACCCCGGTCGGCTCACGGTCCTGTTCCGCTACGGGCCGGCGGTCGATCCCGACCCGACGACGGCCGGCTACGCCGCCGCGACGGCCGACTTCATCGCGATGCCTCGATTCGACACGCGGCTCTGCGGAAAGCAGGACCTCGGTCTCCTCGCGCACGAAGTCGGGCACTGGCTCGGCGTCCCGAACACGTACCCGCGACCGTTCAAGGATCACGGCGACGCGGACGCCTGGATCCGCGCGCGGCTCGGGAGCCCGGCGGCGTTCGACGGCGACGGCTTCGACGACACCGGGTCCGACCCATTCATCGCCGACGCCGCGAACCAGTGCGGGACCTCGCCGACGCTCGACGTGAACGGATCGATCTTCACCCTCCCGCGCACGAACATCATGTCCTCGTACCCCTCCCGCCACGACCTGAGCCCGATGCAGGTCAAGCGGGCACGATGGGTACTCGCGCTCCGCGTCGCCCACGGGCTCGCGACACCGACGAACGCGGGCGCCCGCGGCGCGATCGAGGTCGCGTCGCTCACCGTCTCGGGCACGCACGACGCGACGTGCGCGGCCGAGACGCTCGACCCCGCTGTCGCGACCAGGTGGGGCGCGAGCAAGCAGCTGCGCTGCGTGGCCGGCAGGGCGGGCTCGGCATCGGTGACGCTCCCAGCGCTCGCCGCGATCGGCCCGTATGCGATCACGCTCTACGGCGGCACCGCCCCCGACGGCGGCACGTTCCGCGTCCGGCTCGACGGCGACCCGATCGGAGAGCCGCTCGACTCCTACGCCCCGGTCGCCCTCCCGACCGGCCCGATCGCGCTCGGGTCGCACTCGCTGTCCGCGGGGAAGCACACACTCACGTTCGAGGTGACCGGCGCAGACACGCGGTCGAAGGGGCACGCGCTCCTGCTCGACGCCATCCGGCTCGTCCCGCTCACGCTCCCGCTCGGTCTCTCCGGCACGCCGGCGCCGGTGCGTGGCGGCCGGATGACGGTGATCGCCGCCACGCTGCCCGGCGCCAGGTGCACGCTCAGCGTCCCGCGGGCGATCGGCCCGTCGGGCGGCCACGGTCTCCCGGCGCGGGTGGCGCCGGACTCCGGGAACGTGCGCTGGTCATGGATCGTGCCGCTCACGGCAGCCGCGCGCGAATATGTGGCGACGGCTGCGTGCACGCTCGACCCCGCCTCGGGGCAGGCGACGCTGAGGTTCGCACTCCGGCCCTGACCTCCTGCGCGGTCGGCCGACCCGGCTCGTGCCCTGCGCTCCTGAGGCCCCCGGCGGCCCGCCGACCTCAGGCCGCGCGCCGGTACGGGGCGTCCAGCACGACGACGTCCTCACGTCCGACGAGCGCGGCCGCGATCCGCTTCCCGTTCTGGTTGTAGAGCAGGCGCTCCCACCAGTGGCGCGGGATGAGGTCCGGGATGAGCACGATCGTGACCCCGTCCGGATCCTCCTCGTGAAGGATCTCGAGGTAGCGGACGAACGGCCGCACGAGACTTCGGTACGGCGACTCGACGATCGTCACGTCGACCCCGGGCACGGCACGCTCGATCCGCTCCCGGACCTGCTCGCCGTCGTGCACGTCGTACGTCACGTGGACGACACTCACGTCGTCGGAGAGGCCGCGGGCGACCTGGATCGCCTGGATGACCGCCCGGGAGAGCGCCGGGGCTGCCACGATGACGCGGCGGCCGCGGTCGGGCATCGCGAAGACCGTCCCCGGGCGGACCGCGAGCTCGCGCGCCTCCGCCTCGTACGCCCGCTTCACGAGGAGCATCGTCGCGACGAGGATCGGGACGACGATGATGATGATCCATGCTCCAAGGGCGAACTTCGCGATCGCGAAGACGACGACGACGATCGCGGTCGCGGTGGCACCCAGCCCATTGATCACCGCGCTCCGGCGCCAGCCCTCGCCCCGCTCAGTGATCCAGTGGCGGACCATCCCGGCCTGGGAAAGGGTGAACGCGGTGAACACGCCGATGGCGTAGAGCGGGATGAGCGCCTCTACCCGTCCGCGGAACGCGATGACCACGACGCTCGCGATCACGGCGAGCGCGACGATCCCCGCGTTGAACGCGAGGCGCTCGCCGCGGAATGCGAACTGCCGGGGCATGAAGCCGTCCCGCGCGAGGATCGACGCGAGCCGCGGGAAGTCGGCGAAGCTCGTCTGGGCCGCGAGGACGAGGATCCCCATCGTCGAGAGCATGAGCACGTAGTAGATGGGCCCCTGGCCGAACGTGGCCGCGCCGATCTGGGAGAGCACGGAGACGTGCTCGGTGGGGACGGCGCCGCTGACGGTGGCAAGGTAGGAGACGCCGAGGAAGACGAGGCCGAGGACGACCGCCATCGCCACCATCGTCGTCTGCGCGTTCTTCCACTCCGGGGGCCTGAACGCGGGCGTGCCGTTGCTGATGGCCTCGGTCCCGGTCATCGCGCTGCACCCGTCCGCGAACGCGCGCATGAGCAGCAGGAGGCTGAGGCTCTCGACCGGGACCGCGATCGGCGTCATGCCGGTCACCTGGGGCGGCTGGCCCATCGCGGTCCGGGCCAGGCCCACGGCGACGAGGAGCAGGACGCTCGCGATGAAGATGTACGTGGGCAGCGCGAAGATCGATCCGCTATCGCGGACCCCGCGGAGGTTGACGGCCATCACGAGGAGGATGAACCCGACGATGATCGGGACCGTCCAGTCGGCGATGATCGGGAAGGCGGACGCGAGGTTGAAGACCCCGGCCGAGACGCTCACCGCGACCGTCAGGACGTAGTCGGTGAGCAGCGCCGCAGCGGCGACCAGGCCCGGGACCGTGCCGAGGTTGGCGTGGGCCACGATGTAGCTGCCGCCCCCGCTCGGGTACGCGCGGATCGTCTGCCGATAGCTGAACGTCACGAGGACGAGCAGCCCGACGATGAGGAACGAGATCGGCATGAGGTAGCCGAATGCCACCGTGCCGACCGCGAGCAGCGTGAACATGCTCGCCTCGGTCGCGTAGGCGACGGAGGACATGACATCGCTCGAGAAGACGGCGAGCGCCTTCCACTTCGGCAGCCGCTCTCCCGGCTCCTCGTCGGTCGAGAGCGGGCGGCCGAAGACGGTGCGGCGAGCACGGGCGGCCGCCCGACCGCTGGCCGTCGTCGGCTCGTTCGCGGCGAGCTTCGCGGAGATGACGCCGGGGGCCGTGTACCGGAAGTACCGGGCGTGCGGGCGGTCGACGCGGACGCGACGATCGCCGGGCTTCACGCCCCGGAGCGCCGGGGGCGGCTCACTCAGCCGCATGGATCCCCCGCCGGACCGCGAAGTCGAGTCCGCCGCATCCCTCGCGCACGATCGGCTCGACGACGACGTCGAATGTGTCCGCGAGCAGCCTGACCTCGTCGAGGTCGATCGCCGTCGGCCCGTTGCAGACGAGGACGCGAATGGCGAGCCCCCGCTCCACGAGGAGCGCCGCCGCCGCGAGCTCGCGCAGCAATCGTTCGCACGCGTCCGAGTCGCGGTCGACCGGCGCGAGGGCGGCGCGAGCCGCGGGGGCCGGCTGCCGGGGAGCCGGCATGCGCCTGCCGGAGCGGCGGCGCACGCCGGTCCGGTGCAGCAGGGCCCCGAGCTCCAAGGTCACGTTCATGTCTCGACCGTAGCCCTGGACCCCAAGAGGTGGCGACCCGTCGCGGCCCGCGCCGACTCAACAGTGGCTCAAATCTCCTCCGGATGGTCCCCCTCGACCACGCGGTAGCCGACGCCCGGCTCGTTGACGATGATCCGGCCGGCCGCCCCCGAGGGGTCCGCCGCCGCGAGCTTCCTGCGCAGCCTGCTCACGTACACGTGCAGGTAGTGGCCCTCGTCCGCGTACGCGGTGCCCCAGACCGCGCGGAGGATCCGTCCCGACGTGACCACCCGGCCAGCATGCGCCAGCAGGACTTTGAGCAGCTCGTACTCGCGTGGGGTCAGGTCCACGGGCGTGCCCGACACCTGGACGCTCCTGTGCCCGACGTCGAGCCGCACAGGACCGACCTGGATGACCCCGGTCGCGTCCGCGTCCGGGCCGGCCGCTCGGCGGATCACGGCCCGCATCCGCGAGTGGAGCTCGGCGAGGCCGAACGGCTTGGTGAGGTAGTCGTCGGCGCCGGCGTCGAGTGCCGCGACACGGTCCTTCTCCTGTCCTCGCGCGGACAGCACGATGATCGGCGTCGAGGCTTCCCGCCGGATGCGAAGGATGACCGCCATGCCGTCGATGTCCGGCAGGCCGAGGTCGAGGAGGACGAGATCCGGGCGCGCAGCCTCCCAGAGGCGGAGGGCGCCAAGGCCCGTCGCCGCCTCGACGACGCGGTAGCCACGGGCGGCGAGGTTCGCGCCGACGGCGCTTCGTGCCGCCTCGTCATCCTCGACGAGGAGGACGGCCGCCCTGACGTCGCTCACAGGTCGACCGGGGCGTCAGCGGCTGGCAGCGTGACGACCACCGCGAGCCCACCGAGCGCGCTGCGGCGCGCCTCCACGTGCCCGCCCATCGCCTCGACGAGGCCGCGAACGACGGCGAGCCCGATCCCCATCCCGCCGGCCGCGCCTCCGCCACGCGGTCACGCCCGGTAGAACTTCTCGAAGATCCTCGGGAGGTCGCGGGTGGCGACACCGGGCCCCGCGTCCTCGACGACGAGCTCCACCTCGTGGGCCCCTGGGACGGGAGCGGCCGCTATCCGCACGCTCCGGCCGGAGCCGGCATGGGAGACGGCGTTCTCGAGGAGGTTCGTCACGATCTGGTCAGCGTGGATCGGGTCCACGAGGACCGGCGGGAGGTCGACCGGCACGTCGACGACGAGCGCGACCCGAGCGAGCTGAGGTGCGAGCCGGTCCACCACCTGGGTCACGACGTCCGCGAGCTCATAGGGCTCGACGCTCGGGTGGAGCGCGCCGCCCTCGATCCGGCTGAGGTCGAGGACGTTCGCCACGAGCCGGTCGAGGCGGGTCACCTCCGACTCGATGGCACGAGCGGAGGCACGCACGTCCGCGATCGGCGGCTCGATCGCGGGATCGGCAAGATGGCCGGCGGTGACGCGGATCGCAGACAGCGGCGTCCGCAGATCGTGCGAGACGGAGTCGAGGAGCGCGGACTTCAGCGCGTCGCTCTCGCGTGCGATCTCGGCCGCCGTGACGTCGAGCG
>JBAWVU010000198.1:0-5495 GCA_037147135.1 Chloroflexota bacterium | reverse complement strand
CCGGCTCGACGAGCAGGTCCGTGGCGACGACGACGGCCGCGAGCGCGACGCACGCGATGAGGTGGGCACGACGGCTCAGCTCGAACGCGCCGGGCCGGCCGGCGGCTGCCTCACCCGGCGCGGGCGGGGGCGGTCCCGGCGGGTCGGCGCCGTTCACCGGACCCGCCCGATCCGGCTGAGCGGCCAGTAGCGGAACCACGCGCGCGCGACGATCCGGTCGGCGCTGACCGGGCCGTAGGCGCGCGAGTCGATCGAGACGTCGGGTGCGTCGCCGAGCAGCCACGCCTCGTCGTCGTCGAGACGGATGAGGCCACCGTCGATCGCGACGTGGTCGCCCGCCCGCGCGGAGACGCGTTTGACCGCGAGCGTATCGCCGTCGGGCTCGCGGAAGACGACGATGGCCCCCCGCCGCGGCCATCGGCGCGTCATCGCGTCGAGGAGGAGGAAGTCGCCGGGCCGGAGCGCCGGCCGCATGCTGTCCTCGGCCACGGCCGCCCGCCAGACGCCGGCCCGGATCGCCGCACTCGCCCGCCAGGCGCGTCGACGCCGGAGCGGCGCGTGCTGCTCCGGCGTCGGGTCCGTCATCGATCGGAAGTCGATCGACCGCGCGAGGGCGGGCACCCCCGCGTGGGTCGGTCGGGTCCTACTTCTTCGTCTCCCAGAAGATCGCCGCGAACTCCTCGACCTTGGCGATGAGCTGCGCGGCGGCCTCCGCGTCGACCGACTGCTTGTTCTTGCCGGCGAGCTTGAGGATCGACCACGTGAGCTCGTGGATCTGCGGGTGCTTCTCGACGTGCTCGGGCTTGAAGTAGTCGCTCCAGATGACCGCGATGTCGCGCTTCACGAGCTCGGCGTGCTGCTCCTTCACGAGGACGCAGCGCGTGAACTTGTTGCGCTCGGCCACGGTGCCGTCCTCGACGGGGAGCCCGCCGATGATCTCGACCATCCGAGCGACGGTCTTCGCGCCGAGAAGGGCGCCGGCGGGATCGTAGATGCCGCACGGGACGTCGCAATGGGCACGGGCGACGGTCCGGGGGGCGAACCAGCTGGTGAAGCGGGACATGGCACTCCTTGCTGTTGCGTGGCACGGGCGCCGACGCGTCGCGTGGTGCGGCGAAGGGGCTCGCATGGGGTGACTGACGGCGGTGCTGTGCAGCCCACCGGGCACGGAGTGACCTACCGGTCGCGGAGTCTCCGGATCGGAACGACGAGCGCCGTCACGAGGAAGGCACCGGCGACCAGCAGCAGCGACCCGAGCGGGACGCCGCCTCCTGGGGCGCTCCCGCTGGTGGACGTCGGCGGTGCCGTCGGCTGTTCCGTTCCGGTCGACGCGGTGGACGGCTCGGCCGACGCGGGTGCCGTCGTGGGCAGGGGCTCCGCGGCGACCCCGGAGAACATGACCTGGATCGCGCCACTGGCGTCGCGCATCTCCAGGTTCGGGCCCTGGACCTGGTAGGTCGTCGCGTTCTGGAGGGCGGCCAGGTAGGCGGTCTCCTGCTCCTGTTCGGGGCAGGCCATGAGGGTGGAGCCCAGGGGCCCGATCTGGATGGCGCTGCCCGTGGTGGTGTACCCGCCGAAGTAGGTGTTGCAGGTGGCGTTGCCGCTCACCTGGCCGTCGGTGCCGAAGACCGCGGTCGGATCGGTGTCACCGATGACGCCGACGACTGCCTGCTTGCCGTTGTTGTAGCCCCGCAGGTGCCAGGTCATCCCGGTGATCGCGGAGGGCGAGCCTGCGTCGTAGCGCAGGATCTCGGTGCCGGCGGCATCGTAGATGGTCAGCGTGGCTGCCGTGGCCGTATAGGTGGCTGCGTTGCCCAGGGCTGCCAGATACGCCGTCTCCACGGTGCTCTGCGGCGCCTCGCAGGCCATCATCGTGGTGGCGAGCGGCCCGATGGTGAGCGCGGCGCCGTTCGACGTGTAGCTGCCGTTGAACACATTGCAGCCGGCGCTGCCGTTGACCGCTCCGCCCTTCTGGCCATCCTCGAAGACGGCGTCGGCGTACACCGCGGACGGGACGTCCGTCATGAGGCCGCCGGATGCGTACGACTTCAGGACCCAGGTCGGGCCCGCCAGAATGCCGCCGGTGCCGCCCGAGGCGGCCATGGCCACGGCGCCCGTGCTCAACACGAGCAGCATCGTCGCGGCCGCGACTCCGACCGCCAACCTCGTTCGTCTCATCGGTCCCTCCCCACCTGCAGGATCCGCGCGTTCGAGCCGATGGGTCCCCCCTGGAACCACTGCCCGGCTGCCCAGGCCCACCATTCGATCGGCGCGGGGCGCGCGCGGCTTGTCGTCCACGCATTGTGCCATGCGCGGCCGTCCGCCCTGATGCCGCGCACGGGTACGCGGCGGCCAGCGCGCGCGGGCCCGCTCCAGCGCGTAGAGTCGGGACCAGGTGCCGATCGGCAGAGCCTGCAGGAACCCGGAGGTGACCGTGGCAACCGATGACGTCCATGACGCCAGTGGGGAGCCCATCGTCGCGTGGTTCACGCGGCGCCACGCCGCCGAACGACAGAGCGAGATCGACTTCGACGACGCCAGGCTGGAGCACCGGCGCGTCTTCAGCGAGGTCTGGGGCACGTTCCTGCTCGTCCTCGTCGCGGCCGGCGGCGGGGTCATCGGCGCCACCGCGTACGGCAGTGACCTGACGCTGCCGATGAAGGCCCTCGCGCCGGGCATCATGGTGATGGCGATCATCTTCTTCATGGGCACCATCTGCGGCGCCCACCTCAACCCCGCCGTCACCCTGGCGTTCGCCGTGCGTGGCAACTTCCCCTGGATGCGCGTGCCCGGCTACATCGCCGGCCAGGTCGTCGGCGCGGTGCTCGCCGCCGCGCTGCTGCAGGTGATGTTCGGCGGGATCCTCAACGGTGCGACCACGCCGACCCCGGATGTCAGCCCCTGGGTCGCGGTTCTGACCGAGGCCATCCTCACCCTGGGCCTGGTCAGCGTGATCCTCGGGACCGCCTCGGGTGCACGCAACATCGGCACCAACGGCGCCCTGGCCGTCGGCGGCTACATCGGCCTCGTGTCCGTGTGGGCCGCTCCTGTCACTGGCGCCTCCATGAACCCCGTCCGTTCGTTCGCGCCCGACCTCATCGGCGGTGACCTCACGCACTACTGGATCTACCTGGTCGGGCCACTGGTGGGCGCCATGGTCGCCGTCGGGTTCGAATGGATCCTCCGGGGCAAGGCCACCAAGGCCGGCGCGGACGCAGCCCAGGGGATCCTCAAAGACGACGCACAGGGTCTCTGACAGGCGGTCCTCTCACGGCGGCGGCTTCGCCGGCTCGACGACCGCCCTCGGGTGGCCCTTGACATCGCGATCCCGCCGGGCTGCCCACGATCGACGGGTCATGACCGGGAGGCGATCGCCGCGGCATGGCGTACCCTTGGCCCGCACGGTGGTAGCCACCGTCGTGCCATGCCCCCGGGCCGTCGGAACCGGTCGCGGGGGCGCTTCTTCGCCGCCACCTCCGGCCGACCGGTCTGTGGATGGCCGTGATGTGGTCGGGGACGCTACCGCGCGCGCAGCCGCTCCGGGGTGGCTCGCGGGTATGATGCCCGCGATGACCGAGCGCCAGGGCTTCGGCGAGACGCCGACCGCGTGCCCCTTCCTCGCCTTCGAGGACGATCGCGACTTCCGCTCCGATCGTCCGGATCACCGGCACCGCTGCTTCGCGGAGGCCCGGCCGGCTCCGCGCGCCATCAGCCACCAGGAGCTGTTCTGCCTGGGCGGCGCCTTCGCCGAGTGCCCGACCTTCGTCGAGTGGGCCGCGCGCGAGGCCGCTGCCGTGAAGCGCTCGTCGGTCCGGCGTCCCGCGCCGCCGGCTCCCGGCTCGGGCGCCTCGCGACCCGCCTCCGGTGGCGGCTCCAGCGCCGCGACCTCGAGCCCGCCGGCGTCCCGCGGCCGGGACTGGCTCGCGCCGCCGCCGTGGCTCGCGGCCGAGCATGCCACGGACGCCGTTCCCGGGGAGGCTGGCGAGGCTGGGGTCGACAGGTACGACTCGGGACTCTTCGACGACATCGAGCCCCCGATGCCGCCCACGGGCTCCGTTGCCCTCTCCGGCACGGCGGCCGCCGCGACCGTTGAGGGTGCCGCCCAGGCCCTCCCGGTCAACGAGGTGGCCCCACCGCCGTTCCTCGCCGGACGGAGCCGTGCCGTGCCGTCGGCGCCGCCGTCGGGCGGCTCCACGTCGTCGCCGAGCGAGCGCCGACCGACGACGCCGGTCGCCGGATCGACCCGCGCCTCGTCTCCCCCATTCACGACGTCGCGCGACGTCGCGTCGCGCATCGAGCTGGACGACGACCTGGACATATACGACGGGCCGGTCGTCTACGGTGCCCCCGGCGTCGATGAGGAGATCGCCGCGGCAGCCGACGCGCGCATCGCACGGGCGAGGGCCGAGGCCGATGGCGCGACCGGCGGGAGCTCCCGCTTCTCCGCCCCGGGGCGCAAGCAGCAGGGGGGCTCCGGCCAGGCACGGCCACTCCCACCTCGTGCGGCCGACCCCGCGGCGCCCTCGTGGGAACGACCGCGGAAGCTCGAGGCCTACCCGGCGATCAAGTCGGAGCGTCGCATCCCGGGGATCCCGAAGGTAGCCATCTGGGCCGGCCTCCTCATCCTCGCGGCCCTGGCGCTCTTCCTCATCCCGCCGCTCCTGCTGGGCGGAGGCGGGAAGGAATCGGCCTCCCCCACGCCGCGGGAGAGCGCGACCGCGTCAGGCGAGCCCTCGCCGTCGCCGACGAAGGCGCCCGCCCCCACGCCGTCCACGTACACGGTGAAGTCGGGGGACACGCTCTCGGCGATCGCCGCGAAGTACAAGGTCACGGTCGATGACCTCCTCGCGGCCAACCCCGACCTCAAGGACCCCAACCAGCTCCAGATCGGCGACAAGATCATCATCCCGCTCCCGCCGTCGCAGACGATCCCGGATGGTGGGACGGTCGAGGATACGTCTCCGTCGCCGTCACCGTAGGAGGGGCCGGGCCGCCGGCCGCGACGTGTTTCCGGCCGCGACGGGCCGGCGCGGATCAGCGTGGCGCGAGGTTGATCGAGGTGATCTTCCCGGCCTCGACCCGGAAGGTCGCGTCGAGGTGCTGGCTGGGGGCCCCGGGCCGGACTGTGACGATGTCCGCCTCGTACTGGTTGCCGAGGTCGCGGACGTCGCCCGGGACCATCTTCAGGCCACGGTCCGCGCGGAGGAACCAGCCGCCGACCTGGTCCGACCCGCGGAGGACGCGCACGCTGTCACCGACGTGCACCCGCATCTCGACCTTCTCGTCGAGGAGCGCGACCGCAGACTCGCGGTCGCCGGCATTCAGCTGCTCGAAGAAGACCTCCATCGTGTCGACTGCACCCATGGCCCGATTGTAGTCGAGACGGTCGCCGGCGACGGCCGCGAGCCATCCGACCTCGGCCACCGGGAGCCGCTCGGCGCCGCGGGGCGCAAGGGGTCCTGTCGCCGGGAGCCCACCCGGCGCTACCCCTCCCC
>JBAWVU010000197.1:0-5499 GCA_037147135.1 Chloroflexota bacterium | reverse complement strand
CCGGGCGTCCGTCGCCCCATCCGGCCCGGACCGCATGACGATCATGCGCGGCGGGTTGTCGCTCCCCTGCCCCACCGCGAGGAACATCCCCATCCCGAGCTCCGCGGCGCGCTCGGGCTCGATGACGTCGATGCTCAGCCCGCGTGCCTCCGCGATAGCGCGGGCCTCGCCCGCGAGCACGTCCGGCGTGACGTCGTTGGCAGCGCGGTTCGCGAGCCGCCGCGCCGTGTTCGCTCCCTCGCCGATGATCCGGCCGCGCTCCGCAGCGGCCGTGAGCGTCGTCGCGTCGCCGCCAGGGACGACGATCACCAGCTCGTCGAGAGCCGGGGGCGTGCTGTCGACCGTCTCCCGGTAGATCGTCGCCGGGTCGAACGATCCCTCGACGACGCCGCGCACGAGGAGCTCGACGACCGCCGGCGCGCCCCCGTCCAGTGCCGTGGCGAGATCCCCGGCGTGGATCGCGAGGCTGCGCACGACACGCCCGGCGAGGCGGCGCTCGATGGCCGCACCGAGCTGGACGACCGTCCGCCGATCGAGATCCGCGGCCGGGCCGGCGCCGATGGCAAGGACCCGGCCGGCGGGCAGGTCGCCGTTCGCGACGATCGCGGCCGAGAAGCACTTCGCCGCGAGCTCGCCGAACGCGTGCTGCGCGCGCAGCTCGCCGCCGCTCCGGCGGTCGATCTCGCCGAGCACGCCGTCCCACGCGGGGTCGCCCAATATGGGGACGGCGAGGAGGTCGGCAGAGACCTGCCAGGGCTGGTCGGCGACGACGCGCAGCTGCATCGGATCGGGTCCTCCGGGTCTCGGAACGGGCGAGAGGCGCCCGCGGGTCGTCTACGACGGCGCCGCCCGTGCGGGGCCGGTCGAGGCCGGGCCTCGCGGCGGCCGGCCGTGCGGCGGGGCCGAGGCTACTGTACCGTCCCGGCCGCCGCCGTGAGCCGCCCGCGTGCCTGCTCGATCGAGATCACCGCCTGGTTGAGGCCGCCGCGCGCGATGTCGGCGAGGATGACGACGAGGGCGCGCGTGTCGGGCGGGAGGAGCTTCCTCGCCTCCTCCACCCGCGTGAAGGCGTCGAGCACCGCTGGCGTCCCCCGACCGCTGGAGGCCTCGAGGAGGGTGTAGAGATCGCGGAGGGCGGCGTCGATCGCGGCGTTGCGCGCGATCCATGCGTCGAGGGTCGCGACATCGACGCTCGCGGCGAGCCGGTCGCGGACCGGCTGCGCGGCCGCGAGCTCGGCCGCCGCCTCCGAGAGCTTCGCGAGCGCGTCCGCGTAGCGGCCTTCGCTCCCGAGGCGAGCCGCCTCCCCGGCGAGCGCGTCATGGCCCGTGAGGTGCGCCGCGATCTCGAGGGCGGGCACGGTCCCGGCGGTGAGTATCCCCCAGTCCTCGCGCAACCCGGTCGTGGCTGAGAGCGCAGAGACGAGGCGGTCGTAGCGCTCCCGGGTCGCCGTCGAGTAGCGGATCTCCGCGCCCGGGGCGCCCAGCGGGATCGCGCGGAGCGCGTCGCGGAGCGCGGCCTCGGCGACGTCGATGCGGTCGAGCGCCGCGTCCCCCTCCGCGATGCTCGACGCCACAGCCGCCGGGTCCGCGGCGACGAGCGCCGAGAGCGCACCCCGACCGGCGGCACCGAGGTCCCCGGTCGCGGCCGCCACGGCTGCGAGATCCGCCGCGGCGCCCTCGAGCCCGACCGCGACAGACGCGTCCGCCTCGGACGTGAGCTCCGGGCGGGCACCCGACGCCGGGAGGTGGTCCGCACCGGCGACGATGCCGGCGCCACCGAGCGCGATCGCGACGACGAGGACGAGCCACGCTGCGGCCTCCGCGATGCGTCGGACGACGTCGAGGGCCGTCATGGCGCGCCGCGCCGTCGCTGCGCCATGGCGGGGTCCTGGTCGCGCTTCTTCGTGCGGAGATACCAGAGCTGGGCCTCCATCGAGCGCGGGATGAACCCGAACGCCGCGTAGCAGGAGTCGAGCGGCCCGATGTTGTCGAGACGGAGCTGGCGGAGCTGGTCGGTGGCGACCGGGAACGGGAGGTGGATCGCCTGTGCCGTGCCGGCGACGAGCTTGATGAGCGCGACCGGCATCCGGACGATCGCCCGTCGCTTCCGCATGCCGGCCAGCACCTCGCGCGTGATCTCGCGGTAGGTCCAGTACCTGGGCCCGCCGAGCTCGATGGACCTGCCGGCCGTGGCCGGCGACTCCACGGAGAGGCGGACGCACGTCGCGAGGTCGGCGACAGCGAGCGGCTGGAACCTGCTCTTCCCGTTCCCCGGGACCGGCACGATCCCGGGCGACATCCGGACGAGGTCCGCGATGATGTTGAAGAACCCATCGCCCGGCCCCCAGAGGAGCGACGGCTTGAGGATCGTCCAGTCGAGGTCGCTCGCCGCGACCGCCTCCTCTGCCTTCGCCTTCGACGACGCGTAGTGGAGGTCGGGATCGTCGGTCACGCCCATCGCGCCCACATGGATGAACCGGCGAACGCCGGCCGCCCTGGCGGCCTCGAGCATCGTCGTCGTCCCGCCCGTGTTCACCCGCGAGAGGGACTTCCCGCCGTCGCGATCGCGCGCGATCGCGAGGAGGTGGACGACAGCGTCGACCCGGGCGAGCGCGTCGGCGAGACCGGTCGCGGCCACCGGATCGCCGGTCCGGAGCTCGACGTGGGTCCGCTCGTCGGCGCCGAGTCGCGCCATGACCGCCTCGCCGGCCTGCGGGGACCTCACGAGCGCGACGACCCGGTGGCCGCCGGAGACGAGCTCCGGCACGACGGAGCCGCCGACGAAGCCGCTGGCTCCGGTGACGAGCACGATCGACATGACGAGTCCCTCGGAAGGCTGCGGGGCCGCCGTTCGCGGCCATCCGCTGACCGTTCGGGGCGGGGCCACGGGCGGATGCCCGGCATCGTAGCATCCGATGGTGACCGGCTCGCTCGACCCCATCCCGCTCCGGGCCCTCCTCCGCGCGATGCCCAAGGCAGAGCTCCACCTTCACCTCGACGGCTCGGTGCTACCCCGCACGGCGCTCGAGATCGTCCGGACGCGGGGGCTCGACGCGCCCCGGGACTGGGCGGGGATCGTGGCCGCGCTCGTCGCGCCGCCGGTCTGCCGCGACCAGGCCGAGCTCATCGCCGCGTTCGACTTCCCGGTCGCGCTCCTCCAGGACGCCGATGCGCTCACCCGTGTCACGCGCGAGCTCGTCGAGCGGAAGGCCGCGGACGGCGTGCGCTACGTGGAGATCCGCTGGGCGCCCGCGCTCCACACGGCGCGCGGACTGGGGCTCGCCGACGGGATCGCAGCCGTCTGCGACGGAGCCGGGCACGGCGCGGCCGAGACCGGCGTCGTCGTCCGCCTCGTCTGCACGGCGATGCGGACGCACGATCCGTCGCGCAACGTCGAGGTCGCCGAGACGGCCGCCCGGTTCCGCGATCGCGGGATGGTCGGCTTCGACCTCGCCGGCCCCGAGCAGCGCGCGCCGGACGCCGGGGCGCACCGGGCCGCATTCGAGGCCGCGCGGGCGGGCGGCCTGCGGATCACGCTCCATGCCGGCGAGTGGGGCGGGGCCGGGCAGGTACGCGACGCGCTCCTCCTCGACCCGGAGCGGATCGCCCACGGCCCCGGCGCGATCGACGACCCGGCGCTCTGCGACGAGCTGGTCGCGCGCGGCATCACGCTCGACCTCTGCCCGACGAGCAACGCCCAGGCGTCGATCGTGCCGTCCGTCGCGGCGCACCCGCTCGCGCGCCTCGCGCGGCGCGGGGTGCCGGTCACGCTGAGCACGGACGATCTCACCGTGAGCGATATCGAGCTCTCCGAGGAGTACCGGCGGGCGGTCGAAGCGATCGGGCTCACGCTCCCGGAGCTGTGGGTGATCGACCGACACGCGCTCGACGTCGCGTTCGCCGACGAGACGACGCTCGGCCAGCTCCGCGACGAGTTCGACGCGTGGGCGGCGCTCGTGCCGGAGATGGGGGCGTAGCCGGCTGCGCGGAGTCGCGGGCGCTCAGCCCCCGAGGGCGTCGAGGGCGGCAGCGAGCTCGGCCGCGTCCCGGGCGACGGCGGTCGGGCGCTCCCCCCGGGGGACTGCCTCGAGATGGTCGGCAGTGGAGACCCCGGTGAGGAGGAGTATCGACCGGACGCCCGCGGCCCGCGCCGCCGGGATATCGGCCCAGAGGCTGTCGCCGATCATCACCGCGTCGCCGGGCGCCTGTCCCGCCGCCTCCATGGCCGCCTCGAGGAGGTGCGGCTCGGGTTTGCCGATCGAGACCGGCTCGATCGCCGTCATGGTCACCAGCGAGGCGACGACCGAGCCGGCACCCGGCTGGAGCCCGCGCTCGGTCTGGTAGACCGCGTCGCGATTCGTCGCGATGAAGATGGCGCCCGCACGGATCGACGCCATCGCCACGACCAGTCGATCGTAGTCGAGCTCGCGGTCGAGGCTGATGACGACCGCCTGAGGGTGCCGGGATGCCTCGACCGGGTCGGCTCCGGAGCGGAACCGTGCCGCCGCTTCTCCGGCGTTGATCGCATCGAGCCCGACGTCGCGCAGCTCCCTGACCAGGTCGTCGGTTCCCAGCGCGAGGACGCGCTCGACGGCGGGTCGCAGCGATGCGAGGTAGAGTGCCGTCGCGCGTGCGGTCGTGATGATGAGCTCGATCGCGACCGGCGCACCGATGGCGGCGAGGCGCGGGAGGTATGACTCCCGGTGGTACATCGCGTTGTTGGTCACATACGCGACGGTGTCGCCCCGCGATGCTCGGTCCGCGAGGACCGCGGCGACCCCCGGGACCGGGATCGTGCCGTGCCAGACAGTGCCGTCGAGGTCAACGAGCAGAAGCATGCGGCGAGCATAGCGGGACGCCGGGCCCCGCGCCTGACAGGGTCGACGTCGATCGCCGCGGGAAGGAGCCTTCGATGCCCGTCGCCACGGAACGCAGTGCGGTGAGCCGCATGCTGGCGGTGCCGATCGGACTCATCCTCGGCGCGGCGTTCCTCGTCGTCGCGTGCGGCAGCTCGAGCCCCACCGGCTCACCGTCGGCGAGCGGGTCTGTCGGTCCGTCCGGGTCGATCCCCGGGTCGCCGGCTGCCTCCGAGGCTCCCGGCATGTCCGCCGGCCCCAGCGCGTCGGCCGGTGCATCGTCCCCCGGTGAGTCGCCGACGCCGATCCCGGAGCTCACCCCGGCTCCGGGGTCGCCAGGGCCGACGCCGACCCCGGAGCTCACGCCGGCGCCGATGGAGACCCCATCCGACACGCCGCCGCCGGACTACTCGCCCGAACCGCCTCCATCTTTCACCCCGACCCCAGCGCCGCCTTCGCCCGTCGCGATCGATGCATGCAGCCTCATGTCGAACGCTACCGTGACACGCGTGCTCTTCGCCCCGCCGGCATCGAAGAACAGCGGTGCGTCATTGATGATGGTTGACGGCGTAAAGCCCTTCTCCAGTGCGGCTGAGTAAATAAAGGGCTTGAAGCTGGAGCCTGGTTGACGCCACGCTTGGGT
>JBAWVU010000196.1:0-5510 GCA_037147135.1 Chloroflexota bacterium | reverse complement strand
GTCACCGTCGACGACGCGATCGACGCGGTCCTGCCGACCGCCTGGAAGAAGCGCATCCCCAAGATGTTCGCTAGGTCGGAGCACGGCCGGTGAATCTCCTGCGCCGGGACCCGACCGTCGACGCCGTCGCGCCGACCGTCGAGTCCGGCGCCGCGGGGGTCGTGCCGACCGCCGACGCAGTCGCGCCGACCGTCGAGCCCGGCATCACGGGGATCGCGGCGGCCGCCGAGCCGGGCGCCGCCACGGCCGCGATCGGCCCGCGCCGTCGTCGCCGCGTGCCGTTCCGCCCCGCGGCTCCCATCCCGCGGTGGCGGCTCCGCTTCGCCGCCTCGCTCGCCGTCCTCGGGCCCGGCATCGTCGCCGGGTTCGCGGACAACGACGCGGGCGGGATCACGACGTACTCGCTCGCCGGCGCGAGATATGGCTACGCCCTGCTGTGGGTCCTCCTCGCGAGCCAGGTCGCGCTGTTCTTCACCCAGGAGATGGGGGCGCGGATGGGGATCGCGACCGGGCAGGGACTCACCGGGCTCATCCGGGAGCGGTTCGGCGTCCGCTGGGCGGCGTTCGCGGCCGGTCTCATGCTCATCGCCAACCAGGGCTCGATCATCAGCGAGTTCGCCGGGATCGGGACGGCCCTCGGCCTCTTCGGAGTCCCGCTCCCCGTCGCGACCATCCTCGCGGCCGTCGCCGTCGTCCTCCTCATCAGCCGCGGGAGCTACGGCAAGGTCCAGTACTTCTTCGTCGCGGTCGGGATCGCGATCTCGGTCGCCTACGCGATCTCGGCGTATCTCGCCCAACCGGACTGGCCGGTCGCCCTTCACTCGCTCGTGGTGCCACAGCTGCAGTTCAACGGCGCCTACTGGCTCGCCGTCGTCGGCACGGTCGGGACCACGATCACGCCGTGGGGCCAGGCGTTCATCCAGGCGTACGTCGTGGACAAGCGGCTCGGGCGGGAGCAGCTCACGGCCGAGCGCGCAGATGTCGCGATCGGCACGCTCATCACGAACGTCGTCGCCGCGTTCATCGTCGTCGCGTGCGCCGCCACGCTCTGGTCGAACGGGATCACGAACATCACGGATGCCGGGCAGGCGGCCACCGCGCTCGGGCCGCTCGTGGGGGAGGCCGCGACGTGGGTCTTCGGCCTTGGGCTGCTGGCGGCATCGCTCCTGGGCCTGGGCGTCGTGCCGCTCGCGAGCGCGTACACCGCGACCGAGGCGTTCGGCTGGGAGGCCGGCATCGACCACCGCTGGGGCGAGGCGCCCGCGTTCTACGGCATCCTCGCGTTCATCATCGGGTTCTCCGCGATCTTCGTCCTCATCCCGGGCCTGCCGCTCATCACCGTGATGTTCCTCGCCCAGGTCCTCAACGGGATCCTCCTCCCGTTCATCCTCGTCTTCGTCATGCTCCTCGCCGGCGATCGCCGGCTCATGGGCTCGCTCGCCAACGGGCGGATCCTCAACGCGATCGGCTGGACGGTCACCGCGCTCCTCGTGGTGATGTCGCTCGTCCTCGTCGTCGCGTCGGTCGCCGGCGCCGGGTAGCGGGAGGGGCAGGGCCCCCGCGTCGGTCGCCGGCTCCGGGCAGCCGAAGGGGCGGAGCCCTGCGGCCCCGCCCCTTCGCGTGTGTCTCCCGCGGATCCGGTCGCCCGCCCCCGGCGGACGGCCACGGCCCTTCCGGGTCTCGGATCCCGGGTCGGCTACTTCACCGTCACGTACGAGATCTTCGACTGAGAGGCGGTGTAGTAGGTGTTGTCGTTCGCGCGGGCCCTGACGTAGAACGAGCCCGGCGACGACCATGTGCGCGTGTAGGATGCCTTGCCGGCGCTGTTCTGGAGGACGGTGCTCGAACCCTGGTAGACCCAGGTCCCGCTCACCTTCTTGTAGATGAGGAAGGTCACGGTGCCGTGGGTCCCGGCGTTCGGGGTGACGGTCGCCGTGTACGTGACCTTCGTGCGGCGGTTCACGGTCTTGTTGCCGGGGGAGAGCACGACCCTCGAGATGACCCCGATGGTGTCGAAGTCACTCGTGGCGGCCTGGAGCGAGCCGGATCCCGCGAACGTCGACTGGTACTTCGCGTTGAACACGGGCGCGTACGTGAAGGATGCGACCCCGCCGGCATTCGTCACTGCCGTCCCGATTGTCACCCAGCCGGCATCGCCGGTCTGCTGGCGCTGGAACGTGAGGGTCTGCGAGGCGGCGCCGTTCCCGGCGAGCGTCGCCGTGAACGTCACGCTCCCGCCGACCGTCAAGGAGTAGCGGCTCGCCGTCATCGCCAGGGAGGACGCCGACTGCCCGATGGAGATCGGCAGGCTGATGTCGTAGAGGATGGCGCCCTGGGGGGTCTGGCCCGTGGCGCGGAGATAGTAGATCCCCGTCTGGCCGATGATCTGGCAGCCGAAGTAGTTCGCGACGCCCGCCGCGACCGTGACCGACGTGCCGCCGGCGCAGAAGAGCGTGCCGGCCCACTGCGACGAGGAGTCGATGGAGAGCGACACGACCGTGGCGTAGTCGCTCGCGACCCGCTGGCCGCTCGCGTTCACCACCGTGACGACCGGCTGGACCGCCCAGGGCGTCCCGGACGTCACCTGCGGCGGCGCTGCGCCGAGGAGGGCGCCGGCGGGCTGCGTGGTGAACTTCACCCGGGCCGGCAGGTTGCCGCCGCCGATGTTGAAGATGTAGCTCGTGTCCGTGAGGACCTGGGTCGATCCGGTCGAGTAGGTCTGCGCGGTCAGCTGGTACGCCTGGCCGGGCGTGTCGATCGAGCAGCCGTAGAAGGCCGCCGAGCCGGACTGCACGCGGAGCGATGTCCCGCTCGCGCACGTGAGCCGGCCGTACCCACTCCCGTTGGGGGTACCGGGGGTGATGGAGAGCTGGATGACGGTCGAGTTGTTCCCCGTCACGATGTTGCCGAACTGGTCGACGACCGAGACGACCGGCTGGATCGCCCAAGCCTGGCCGGCCGGCGCCGACGGGACGGCCCCGCCGATGTTGGCGCCGAGCGGCTCCGTCGTGAACCTGATGTCGTTCGAGTACGGCGGCGGGACGTCCCCGCGGATGCTGAACGGCAGGCTCGTCGAGAAGAGCGGGGCCGGCAGCATGAGGGGATCGCCGCCCACTCCCGAAGCCACCGCGGACAGCTGGTAGGCCTCACCGGGCGTGTCGATCGAGCATCCCCAGAAGGTGGCCTGCCCGCCGGAGAACGTGGCCGTGTTCCCGCCGGAGCACGAGAGGGACCCCGGACCGCCGCTCGAGGGGCTCGACTGGTCGATCTGGAGCGAGACGAAGCCCTCGAAGTCGAAGACCGGCTGGCCCGTGTCGTCGGTGACCGAGAGGACCGGCTGGATCCCCCAGGGGACGTTGGGCTCGCCGACGGCGGGACGCCCGCCGAAGTTGGCGCCGAGTGGCTGGGTGCTGAACGTCAGCGTGTAGAAGCCGTCCGCCGCGGCCGGCGCCACGCCGATCGCCCCGGCGATGAGCGCGCCGCCGAGCGCGAGCGAGACGATCCGCCGAGCGCTGCGCCCGCGACCGGGTGTTCCATCCGTCATCGAGGACCTCCACTTGCGTGTCGCGTGTCTGCCACGTGCGTCCCTGCCGCCGCCAGGACATGGCCCGACCTCTCGGAGGCACGCTACGCGAAGACGCCCAGCCGGACAAGTAGCGAGGGGTCCTATAGCGTCTCCCCTGAATTACGTAGACGGCGGCCCGAGGGACGGGGGGCGCGGAGGGGCGGCGCCGGCCCCGACCCTCTCCGGTGGGCTCGCGTCCGGGGGCGAGGAGAGGCGGCGACCCCGACGATGACAAACGCAGATCCCCGTAGCACAAGCTGGTCCGAGCCGGCTCACCGGGCCTCGCCGGCCCTCCGACGGGGCCGTGCGCAGCGCCCCGGCCGCCGTCCCACGCTCGCGGCCCCTCGGCCACCCCCTCCTCGGGCCGGCCCGCCGTTCTCGCGGCCCGGCAACCGCTTCCGGGGTTTGCGCATGACAGGGAGGGAAGGCCCGGCATCCGGCTCGGCCTCATCCGCCCCCACGGCAGACGGCGCACGCGCTCGCGTGCGGAGCCTCCTGCAAAGTTGCGCCGGCCCCTCCGCGCACGGTAGCCTGTCACCGTCGGCCGAAGTGCGCCCGGTGGCCCGGCGTGCAACGGAATCATCGGTGCACCGCGCCTCGGGGCGCACATGCTGGAGGGTGGCTGGAGGAGATGAGACTTCGCAGGTCTCTCGTGATCCTCGCGGGCGCCGCGCTTCTCGTCGGGCTCATCGGGCCCGCGACGACGAGCGCCGCGGACCCGCGATTCAAGGCCGAGGCTCCGCCGAAGGTGGCCCTCGGCGGAGCGCAGCCGTCGCTCACGATGTACAAGGGCTCGCTCAAGTCCGTGACCGTCGTGCTGGAGATCGCAGGCGAGCCCGTCGGCGTCGTGGCAGCGAAGAACGCCGCGCTCGGTCGGCCCATGACCGAGGCGCAGAAGGCAGCCTTGCGGACCCAGTACAAGTCCGCGCAGAGTGCCCTCTTCCCGGCGATCGCGGCCGCCGGCGGGACCGTGAACGCGCAGCTCACCGATGCCCTCAACGGCATCAAGGTGACCGCGCGGGGCACGGACATCGCCAAGCTCGCGAAGATCGCGGGCGTCAAGGCCGTCCGGCCGGTCCGCATGTACGAGATCGACAACGCGATCTCGGTGCCGTACATCGGCGCCCCCGCCGCGTGGGGCTTCAACGGCGTCAACGGTGCCACCGGCGCCGGCGTGAAGATCGCCGTCATCGACTCCGGCATCGACTACACGCACGCGAACTTCGGCGGGCCCGGGACGGCAGCCGCGTACCAGCTCGTCAAGGCGCTCGACCCGCCCATGGTCAACAAGTACTTCCCGAGCGCGAAGGTCGCGGGTGGCTGGGACTTCGCCGGCGACGCCTACAACCCGGACTCCGGCTCCCCCATCCCCGCGGGCGAGGTCGGGGCATACAGTCCCGTCCCGCAGCCCGACGGCAACCCGCTCGACTGCGCGGCGGTCGCCAAGTACGGCTACTCGCCGGCCGGCGGCCACGGCTCCCACGTCTCCGGCAGCGCGGCCGGCTACGGCGTCACGTCCGCCGGCGCCACGTTCAGCGGCCCGTGGAACAGCAACACGTACCTCACCAACTCGTTCCGGATCGGCCCCGGCGTCGCGCCGCAGGCGAAGCTCTACGCCCTCCGCGTCTTCGGGTGCTACGGCTCCACGGACCTCGTCGTCGACGCGATCGACTGGGCCGTCAGGAACAACATGAACGTCATCAACATGTCGCTCGGCTCGCCGTACGGATCGAGCTTCGACGCCGACTCCGTCGCGGCCGACAACGCGTCGCTCGCCGGCGTCACGGTCGTCGCGTCCGCCGGCAACTCCGGCCCCGTCCTCGGCATCGTCGGCTCGCCGAGCGTCGGCACCCGCGTAATCAGCGTCGCGGCCAACGACCCGCTCGCCGTCCTCGGCCAGGCGGATGTCACGAATGTCGTAATTGGTACTCAAGTAAAGCCTCCT
>JBAWVU010000195.1:0-5535 GCA_037147135.1 Chloroflexota bacterium | reverse complement strand
GCTACACCCAGAGCTACATCGAGGCGCTCGCCGGCGTGGAGGCGGTCTCGATCGAGCGACGGCTCGTCAAGGGGATGCTCGGGGGTGCGCTCGTCCCGGCCGTGCGGATCGCTGGCTGGACATTCACCGGGACGACCCGCCGCTGAGGCGGCCGCGGAGGCCGCGACGCGACTGACGCGGCTGCGCTCGCCGCGCCGACCCCGACGCGGCCGCGGACGCCGTGACGGCAGCCGCCATGCCGATCCCCGCGATCCTCCTCGCGATCTCGATCGTCGTCGCATACGTCGCGCCGCCCGGGATCATCCTGTCCGAGACGATCCGGCGCGGGCTCCGGGGCGGGTTCTGGCCCGCGTTCGCCGTCCAGGTCGGCTCGATCGTCGCGGACCTCGTCTACGCGTTCCTCGGCCTGACCGGCGCCGCGATCATCGTCACCATCCCGCCGCTCCGGGTGGCCATCGGCCTCTTCGGCGTCGCGTTCATGGTCTTCATCGGCGTGACCGGGCTCCGGGACGCGACCCGCGACGACCCGTCCCAGGGCGATCGCCCGCCCGGCGGCGATGACCCCTCATCCGCCGCGGGCCCCACCGGGCGGCTCGGGATGGCCTTCGCGAGTCGTGGACCGCTCCTCGCCGGCGCCGGCCTCGGCCTCGCGAACCCGTGGGCCGCCGCGTTCTGGCTGGGGATCGGCGGAACGCTCGCGGCCGCAGGCCTCGCCGCCGCGACCCCGGTCGACCTTGCCGCGTTCCTCGTCACGTACGTCGTGGGGCTCGTCGCGTACGGCGCGCTCGTCTCGGCGATCGCCGGCATCGGGCACCGACGCCTGGACCGCGGCTGGCTGCGGGTGGCCGAGGCGATCTCCGCCGCGGCGATCCTCGTCTTCGCCGCGATCCTCGCGGTCCGGGTCGCGGAGGTGGTGCGGGCCGCCCTCGGCTGAGGCCCGAGGGGCCGCGGACGCCGCGTCCTCGCCTCCCGTCCTGCCCCGGACGCAGGACCCACGCATCTCCGGCCCTTCCGGGCGCTCTCGCGGCACGGCGACGGGCTACGCTCCGTGCACGCAAGAGGAGGAAGACCGTGAACCTGGCCATGCCCCCGTCGGAGCATCCCACCTACCCCGACCTTGCCGGCAGACGCGTCGTCATCACCGGCGGGGCGAGCGGCATCGGCCAGGCGACCGCCACGCGCTTCGTGAGCGAGGGGTCGCGGGTGGTCGTCCTCGACCGCGACGCCGCCAGGCTCGCCGCCGTGGCGGTCGAGGTGCCCGGGCTCGCCGGGATCGTCGCGGCCGACATCTCGAGAGCCGCCGAGGTCCGTCGCGCGTTCGAGGAGGTGGACACGCTCGTCGGCGGCATCGACGTCCTCGTCGCCAACGCCGGCGTGAGCTTCCGGACCGCGTTCCTCGACATCACCGACGAGCAGTGGGACGCAGTCGTCGGGACGAACCTCACCGGCGCGTTCCTCACCGCCCGCGAGGCCGTCCGCCGGATGAAGGCGCAAGGGTCGGGTGTCCTCCTGTTCACGGCCTCGACGAACGGCCTCTCCGGACACGAGTTCTACGCCGACTACAACGCGACGAAGGCGGGCGTCCTCCTGCTCATGCGGACGCTCGCGCTCGAGCTCGCTCCCGCGGTCCGCGCGAACGCCGTGAACCCGGGCTACGTCCTCACGCCGATGCAGCGCCGCGAGTACACCGACGAGATGCTCGCCGCCGTGGACGCGCGCATCCCGGCGGGCCGGCATGCGAGGCCGGACGAGGTGGCCGCGCTCTTCGCGTTCCTCGCGTCCGACCAGGCCGCGTACATCACGGGGACGCACATCAACATCGACGGCGGCGAGACCGCCTGAGCCGGGGGACGACGACATGGGCGAGGGCGCGCGGCGGGTCCACCCGTACATCCCCAACGCGATCCCGGCCGTCCGGGCGGCGATGCTCGAGACGGTCGGCGCGGCGAGCGTCGAGGAGTTCTACGCCGACGTCCCGGCGTCGATCCGGCTCGGGCGCCCGCTCGACCTCCCGGAGCCCCTCCGGTCGGAGGTGGAGCTCGTGCGCCACGTCGAGGGGCTCCTGGACAGGAACCGCTCGACCCGGGAGATGCTGAGCTTCCTCGGCGCCGGGTGCTACCCGCACCACGTCCCGGCGGTCTGCGACGAGGTCAACGGCCGGGGCGAATTCCTCACGGCGTACGCGGGCGAGCCGTACGAGGACCACGGGCGGTTCCAGGCCCTCTTCGAGTACGAATCGATGATGGCGGAGCTCCTCGAGATGGACGTCGTGAACGTCCCGGTCTACGACGGGTTCCAGGCGGCCGCGACCGCGCTTCGGATGGCGGGCCGGATCACCGGGCGGTCCCGGGCGCTGGTGCCGGCGACGATCTCGCGCGACAAGCTGTCCAGGATCGTCGACTACGTCGCGCCCGCCCTGCGCGTCGAGACCGTCGGGTTCGACCCGGCGACGGGCCTGCTCGATCTCGATGCGCTTTGTGCGGCACTCGGCGGCGATGCGGCATTCGGCGGCGATGCTGGACTCGGCGGCTACGTCGCGGCCGTCCTCGTCGAGAACCCGACGTACCTCGGGGCGGTGGAGACGCAGGGCCCGGAGATCGTCCGGCTCGCCCACGAGGCCGGCGCGGTCGCGGTCGTCTCGGTGGACCCGTCGACGCTCGGCGTCCTCGCGCCCCCCGCGGCGTGGGGGGCGGACATCGCGTGCGGCGACATCCAGCCCCTGGGGATGCACCAGCAGTTCGGCGGCGGGCACGCGGGGTTCATCGCGTCGCACGACGACACTCGGATCGTCCTCGAGTACCCGTCGCGCCTCTTCGGCATCGCCCCGACCGCGGTCGAGGGCGAGTACGGCTTCGGCGACGTCGCCTACGAGCGGACCTCCTTCGCCGTCCGCGAGGAGGGCAAGGAATGGGTGGGGACCGCGGCCGCGCTCTGGGGGATCACCGCCGGCGTCTACCTCGCGCTCATGGGCCCGCAGGGGATGCGGGAGCTCGGCGAGACGATGATGGCCCGGACCCGCTACGCGATGGGACGCCTCGCGGCCGTGCCCGGCGTGCGCGTCCCGTTCGCCGCCCAGCACCACGTCAAGGAGTTCGTCGTCGACCTCGCCGACAGCGGACGGACGGTCGCCGAGACGTCGGCGGCGCTCGTCGGCAGGGGCATCCTCTTCGGCGTCGACGTGGGCCGGGAGCTCCCCAGCCTCGGGGCGCCGGCGCTCGTCTGCGTGACGGAGGTCCACACGAAGGCGGACATCGACCGACTCGCGGTCGAGCTCGAGGAGGTGCTCCGATGAGCACGTCGAGTGGTCACGACACCGGCGGCGCGGGCATCGCAAGCCCCGGCCTCCCGGTCGGACCCAAGCCCATGCCCAGGCGGTTCCACCAGGCGCGCTGGGACGAGCCGATCATCTTCGAGCTCTCCGCCCCGGGCGCCCGGGGGGTGCTGCCGCCGGAGACCGAGCCCGCGATCGCAGCCGTCGTCGGTGACCCGGCGGCTGCGCTGCCGCCCGGCATCCGCCGCGATACGCCGCCCGCCCTGCCGGAGCTGAGCCAGCTCCACGTCCTCCGCCACTTCGACCGGCTCTCGCAGGAGAACCTCGGCGTCGACCTCAACATCGACGTCGGCCAGGGCACCTGCACGATGAAGTACTCGCCCAAGGTCAACGACCAGCTCGTGCGGAGCCATCGGATCGCCGACCTCCACCCACTCCAGGACGCGTCCACCGTCGGGGGGATCCTCGAGATCATGTGGCGTCTCGAGCGCATGCTCGGCGAGATCTCCGGGATGGACCGCGTCTCGCTCCAGGCCGGCGCCGGGTCGGCGGCCATCTGGGCGAACGTCTCGATGATCCGCGCGTACCACGCGTCGCGGGGTGACGGTGCGACACGGGACGAGGTCGTCACGACGATCTTCAGCCACCCCTCGAACGCGGCCTGCGCGAAGGTCGCGGGGTACCGCGTCATCACGCTCTACCCGGACGCCGACGGCTACCCGGACCTCGACGCGCTGAAGGCCGCCGCCTCGGAGCGAACTGCCGCGCTCCTCATCACGAACCCCGAGGACACGGGGATCTTCAACCCGCGGATCGAGGAGTTCGTCCGGACCGTCCACGAGGTCGGCGGGCTCGCCTGCTACGACCAGGCGAACGCGAACGGCCTCCTCGGGATCACGCGGGCACGGGATGCCGGGTTCGACCTCTGCCACTTCAACCTGCACAAGACGTTCTCCACGCCCCACGCGTGCGGCGGCCCGGCGGCGGGCGCCTGCGGCGTCACGGATGCGCTGGCGCCGTTCCTCCCGCGCCCGACCGTCGAGTCGGACGGGACCCGGTTCTGGCTCGACGACGACCGGCCGCAGTCGATCGGGAAGGTGCGCCCGTGGTACGGCGTGGCCCCCAACCTCGTGCGCGCCTTCGCATGGATCATGAGCCTCGGCGCGGAGGGACTCCGGGAGGTCGCCGAGACGGCGGTCCTCAACAACAACTACCTCATGGCGAAGGTCCTCGAGATCCGCGGGCTCTCCGCGCCGTACGCCGCGGGGAAGCGTCGGATCGAGCAGGTCCGCTACAGCTGGGACGAGCTCGCGCGCGAGACCGGGGTCCACTCCGAGGAGATCGGCTACCGCGCCGCCGACTTCGGGACCCACTACTGGACGAGCCACCATCCGTACGTCGTCCCCGAGCCGATGACGCTCGAGCCGACCGAGTCGTACTCCCGCGCGGACCTCGACGAGTACGCGGCGATCCTCCGGACGATCGCGGAGGAGGCGTACGCGGATCCCGACCGCGTGCACGGCGCGCCGTACTCGAGCACGGTCCACCGGATCGACCCCGGGCCGCTCGACGACCCCGAGCGGTGGGCCGTGACGTGGCGGGCGTACCGGCGCAAGTACGGGGTCGGAGGAGGCAACGCGGCGGGCGAGCGCGACGACGACGCCGGCGAGGGAGGGTGACCCCGACGTACCGGACGCCGGTGCTCGGCCTCGTCGTGAACCCGATCGCAGGGATCGGCGGCGCGGTCGGCCTCAAGGGGAGCGACGGAGCCGAGACGGTCCAAAGGGCCCTCGCCCTCGGCGCCGTGCCGCACGCGAACGATCGGGCCGCGGATGCTCTGACTCGCCTCGCGGCACGGTGGCCGGCCGGTCGTCCGCGGCCGCAGCTCCTCGCCGGCGCCGGAGAGATGGGCGAGACGGCCGCCCGACGCGCCGCGTGCGAGCCACTCGTCGTCGGCGAGATCGCAGCCGGTGATACGACCGCGGCGGACACGCGTCGGATCGTCGCGGCGTTCGCAACCGCCGGCGCCGACCTCATCCTGTTCGCGGGCGGCGACGGGACGGCGCGCGACATCGTGGCCGGCCTCGCGGGCGCCCACGTGCCGGTCATCGGCATCCCCGCGGGCGTGAAGATCCACTCGGCCGTCTTCGCGACCAGCCCCTCCACCGCGGGCGATCTCGCCGCGGCCTGGCTCGCCTCGCCACCGGGCCGGCGTCGCCTCGCGGACCGCGAGGTCGTCGACCTCGACGAGGACGTATACCAGC
>JBAWVU010000194.1:0-5550 GCA_037147135.1 Chloroflexota bacterium | reverse complement strand
ACGATGTTCCTGATGGTGAGCTTCATCATCGTGCTCATCGTGCTCGTCGGGCTCATGAGCACGCTCGTGATGAACATCCTCGACCGCACCACGGAGATCGGGATGCTCCGGTGCATCGGAGCCCGGTCGAGGGACGTGCGGAACGTCTTCGCGTCGGAGGGACTCTTCCTGGCGTTCCTGGGGTGGGTCGTGGGCCTTCCGCTGGGCTGGGTCGTGTACCGGATCATGGCTGCCGCGATGGCAAGCGCGATGAAGCTCACGCTGCCAGACAAGTTCGCCTGGGTCTACGTCGGCTTGTCGTTCGTCTTCGCGATGGTCGGCACGCTCATCGTCATCTTCTTCCCGCTCCGGCGCGCCACCAACATGAAGCCCGGCGACGCGATCAGGTACGAATAGGCGTGGCCCTCGTTCGCAGGCGCCGGTTTCGACCGGCCAACGTGCGGAAGGCAAGGCCGATCGGTTGGGCGAGATCCGAAAGGAGCATCCGATGGAGACGCAGCACCAGCCCCGCCGACCTGAGCCGGCTCCGAATTGGGGCTACCGGGGGCGGGGTTTCTCCAATCTCCTGAAGATGGGCCACTGCGCTCCGACGGTGATGCAGACACTCCTCGACGTCTCATCGACCGAGGAGGAATGGCCGGTCAGGCTCAGCGCCGGCATGCCGGGGGGCATCGGCAATACCGGGTTCGAGTGCGGGGCGGTCACCTCACCGCTGGTGATGCTGGGCATGCACGACGGCCTGCGCGAGGTCGATCGTGGTCTCCCGGTGATCTTCGACAAGGGACACGCGCTGTGCCGCGACTTCCTCGCCTGCCACAACACCCTTCAGTGCCGGGAGATCCGCGGGAAGGACCGCTTTCCGAGGCATTGCATCAGCCCGGTCCTGCGGTCGCCGGAGCTGTACGTCGACGCCCTCGATGGCACGCACCAGGACGCCATCCCGGCGGGCACGCGGGCAGGGTATTCCACCCTGTACTCGCATATGGTCGAGAACGACTTCCACTGCGCCCAGGCCGTGCTCACCGATCTCGGCTACGCGCCCGCCGCAGACGGGGAGCTCTTCGATGCCACCTCGGCCTTCATGGGCGGGACGCTGTTCATGGGCAGGACCTGTAGCGCGTTCACCGCGGGCGTGATGGCGATCGGCCTCAGGGCGGGTGAGATCGAAGACAGCCGCCTGCGGGTCATCCGCCTGCTCGCCATCATGACGGTCGGCGGAGATGCGTTCGATGACCGCCTCAACAAGTTCAACCCGAGCATGAACCGTGGGTACCGGTTGTCGAAGTGGTTCGTGGGCGAGTTCGGCAGCACCCAGTGCCGGGCGATCACCGGATGCGACTTCTCCGATCCGACCGGCGTGTCCACGTATGTCGAGGGTGATCAGATCACGAAGTGCAGGGCGATCGGGTGCCGGGTCGCCGAGAAGGTCCAGGCGCTGCTCGGCTAGGGGACGCCCTGGGCGGTGCCGAGGCAACGCCCGTCCCCACGGCCGCCGAGACTCCGACTCCGACGATCGCAGCCGCGACTCCAACGGGGCCGACGGGTCCTCTCTCATTCACGACCGACGACGCGACCCACACGATCGATGCCGCCTGGGGCGGGTCCCTTCTCCTGTGTCCGTGGGGCCAGCGTGCCCGGGCAACACGAAGGCGGCCATCGTCGTCGAGATCGCGGCGCGGCAGGGCTCCGAGGTCCACGACCCGCTCTGCGTCTCCGTGTCCGACCAGCATGGCTACTCGTACACCCGGCGCGGCTGTCTGGTTGGATCGCGACGAGGTCGGGATCCCCACAAGGAGCATGTTCACGTCCGGGGACCTCGACGGCCCGGGCGAGCAGTCTGGGATGCTGATCGTCGTCGTGGCCGATGGCCTCAGTACCTGCGGTCACCTTCGGAGCCCAGGCCTCGCATCCGACAGGTGCACGAACGGCACGGCCGCGTACGAGGACGACTACGCGACGGTGGTCGTCAACGCAGGCGCCTGGGGCCACGAAGACGGCGAGTGGACGAGCGGCAAGGGGACGATGACCCGCACGCCGCCGGCGGGGCCAGTCGTCCAGTCGCGCTCGTCTCCCGTGCGCGGGGACGCCACGGCCGCCGCGACGATGGACCATCTGCCCACGGGTGTCGATGCGGTCAGTCAGGTCACCTGCTCATCGAGAGTCGACCCTGTCGGCTTCCAGGCGTCGAACCAGTCGGAGACCAGCTTGAGCGACGTCATGGATGACGTAGCGCGCGCGACCTGGCGGTGCCGAAGTGCCGGGTCCTGCGCGACCTCGTCCTCGCGACCGTAGGCCCTGGGGTCCGGCATGACGATGATGTCGTGCCAGGCGAGGATGCCAGCCTGGACCTCGTCGCGGTTCGTCTCGTTGAGGATCTCGTGGCGGGCGCCGGGATGGAGCGTCGCGGTCAGGTCAACCAGGCCCAGTGCGCGGTACCGGTCGATGCGGACCTGCGTCACCGCCGAGTACCCGCCGGCCGGGTCCTGGTCGCCTGGGAGGATCAGGACGGGCCGGGCCTTCGGGATCCTGGCCTCGTTCTCCGGCCGCGCGCCGCACCCTCGCTCAGCCGGCGAGGCGCTTGTACCTGATGCGGTGGGGCTGATCCGCAGCGGCGCCAAGCTCCCGGTGGCGGAACTCCTCGTACTCGGTGAAGTTGCCCGCGAACCAGCGCACCTGGCTGTCGCCCTCGAAGGCGAGCACGTGGGTGGCGATCCGGTCGAGGAACCACCGGTCGTGGCTGATGACCACCGCGCATCCCGGGAACGACTCGAGGCCGGCCTCGAGTCGTTCCCGGGATGCGCGGTGGTCATCAGCCACGACCGGTGGTTCCTCGACCGGATCGCCACCCACGTGCTCGCCTTCGAGGGCGACAGCCAGGTGCGCTGGTTCGCGGGCAACTTCACCGAGTACGAGGAGTTCCGCCACCGGGAGCTTGGCGCCGCTGCGGATCAGCCCCACCGCATCAGGTACAAGCGCCTCGCCGGCTGAGCGAGGGTGCGGCGCGCGGCCGGAGAACGAGGCCAGGATCCCGAAGGCCCGGCCCGTCCTGATCCTCCCAGGCGACCAGGACCCGGCCGGCGGGTACTCGGCGGTGACGCAGGTCCGCATCGACCGGTACCGCGCACTGGGCCTGGTTGACCTGACCGCGACGCTCCATCCCGGCGCCCGCCACGAGATCCTCAACGAGACGAACCGCGACGAGGTCCAGGCTGGCATCCTCGCCTGGCACGACATCATCGTCATGCCGGACCCCAGGGCCTACGGTCGCGAGGACGAGGTCGCGCAGGACCCGGCACTTCGGCACCGCCAGGTCGCGCGCGCTACGTCATCCATGACGTCGCTCAAGCTGGTCTCCGACTGGTTCGACGCCTGGAAGCCGACAGGGTCGACTCTCGATGAGCAGGTGACCTGACTGACCGCATCGACACCCGTGGGCAGATGGTCCATCGTCGCGGCGGCCGTGGCGTCCCCGCGCACGGGAGACGAGCGCGACTGGACGACTGGCCCCGCCGGCGGCGTGCGGGTCATCGTCCCCTTGCCGCTCGTCCACTCGCCGTCTTCGTGGCCCCAGGCGCCTGCGTTGACGACCACCGTCGCGTAGTCGTCCTCGTACGCGGCCGTGCCGTTCGTGCACCTGTCGGATGCGAGGCCTGGGCTCCGAAGGTGACCGCAGGTACTGAGGCCATCGGCCACGACGACGATCAGCATCCCAGACTGCTCGCCCGGGCCGTCGAGGTCCCCGGACGTGAACATGCTCCTTGTGGGGATCCCGACCTCGTCGCGATCCAACCAGACAGCCGCGCCGGGTGTACGAGTAGCCATGCTGGTCGGACACGGAGACGCAGAGCGGGTCGTGGACCTCGGAGCCCTGCCGCGCCGCGATCTCGACGACGATGGCCGCCTTCGTGTTGCCCGGGCACGCTGGCCCCACGGACACAGGAGAAGGGACCCGCCCCAGGCGGCATCGATCGTGTGGGTCGCGTCGTCGGTCGTGAATGAGAGAGGACCCGTCGGCCCCGTTGGAGTCGCGGCTGCGATCGTCGGAGTCGGAGTCTCGGCGGCCGTGGGGACGGGCGTTGCCTCGGCACCGCCCAGGGCGTCCCCTAGCCGAGCAGCGCCTGGACCTTCTCGGCGACCCGGCACCCGATCGCCCTGCACTTCGTGATCTGATCACCCTCGACATACGTGGACACGCCGGTCGGATCGGAGAAGTCGCATCCGGTGATCGCCCGGCACTGGGTGCTGCCGAACTCGCCCACGAACCACTTCGACAACCGGTACCCACGGTTCATGCTCGGGTTGAACTTGTTGAGGCGGTCATCGAACGCATCTCCGCCGACCGTCATGATGGCGAGCAGGCGGATGACCCGCAGGCGGCTGTCTTCGATCTCACCCGCCCTGAGGCCGATCGCCATCACGCCCGCGGTGAACGCGCTACAGGTCCTGCCCATGAACAGCGTCCCGCCCATGAAGGCCGAGGTGGCATCGAAGAGCTCCCCGTCTGCGGCGGGCGCGTAGCCGAGATCGGTGAGCACGGCCTGGGCGCAGTGGAAGTCGTTCTCGACCATATGCGAGTACAGGGTGGAATACCCTGCCCGCGTGCCCGCCGGGATGGCGTCCTGGTGCGTGCCATCGAGGGCGTCGACGTACAGCTCCGGCGACCGCAGGACCGGGCTGATGCAATGCCTCGGAAAGCGGTCCTTCCCGCGGATCTCCCGGCACTGAAGGGTGTTGTGGCAGGCGAGGAAGTCGCGGCACAGCGCGTGTCCCTTGTCGAAGATCACCGGGAGACCACGATCGACCTCGCGCAGGCCGTCGTGCATGCCCAGCATCACCAGCGGTGAGGTGACCGCCCCGCACTCGAACCCGGTATTGCCGATGCCCCCCGGCATGCCGGCGCTGAGCCTGACCGGCCATTCCTCCTCGGTCGATGAGACGTCGAGGAGTGTCTGCATCACCGTCGGAGCGCAGTGGCCCATCTTCAGGAGATTGGAGAAACCCCGCCCCCGGTAGCCCCAATTCGGAGCCGGCTCAGGTCGGCGGGGCTGGTGCTGCGTCTCCATCGGATGCTCCTTTCGGATCTCGCCCAACCGATCGGCCTTGCCTTCCGCACGTTGGCCGGTCGAAACCGGCGCCTGCGAACGAGGGCCACGCCTATTCGTACCTGATCGCGTCGCCGGGCTTCATGTTGGTGGCGCGCCGGAGCGGGAAGAAGATGACGATGAGCGTGCCGACCATCGCGAAGACGAACGACAAGCCGACGTAGACCCAGGCGAACTTGTCTGGCAGCGTGAGCTTCATCGCGCTTGCCATCGCGGCAGCCATGATCCGGTACACGACCCAGCCCAGCGGAAGGCCCACGACCCACCCCAGGAACGCCAGGAAGAGTCCCTCCGACGCGAAGACGTTCCGCACGTCCCTCGACCGGGCTCCGATGCACCGGAGCATCCCGATCTCCGTGGTGCGGTCGAGGATGTTCATCACGAGCGTGCTCATGAGCCCGACGAGCACGATGAGCACGATGATGAAGCTCACCATCAGGAACATCGT
>JBAWVU010000193.1:0-5574 GCA_037147135.1 Chloroflexota bacterium | reverse complement strand
CGGGCGCCTCGCGGGTCCCGAGGGGAGCCATCCGCTCCACGGCGTCTCGCCAGAGGAGCTCGTCCGCCAGGGCGACGGGCCGATCGTCGCAGAGATCGTCCTCGACGGGCCGGCCCGCGTCGGCGAGATGGTCGCCGGGGTCGTCCGACTGAGAGCGGTGGACCGCATCGACTCCCACGGGGGAGTCCTCCGGCTCGTGGGGCTCCGGCTCGACGAGGTCCGGCGCTCCGAGTCCCACGAGGATGCCGACGGCCACACGACGAGCACGGACAGCTGGGTGGAGGTCGACGGGACGCTCTTTGCGAAGAACGCGTTCCCGGAACCTGCGATCCCGGCGAACCTGGAGCCTGGCCAGACGTTCGAGGCGCGTTTCGCGATCCCCGCACCGCGGCTGGGCCCGCCCACTGCCCACCTCGGCGAGGCGATCGTCGCGTGGGCCCTCGAGGTCCGCTGGGACATCCCGATGGGCGACGATCACTTCGTCGCGGCGTACCTGCCGATCGACCAGCACCCGGACCTCATCCGCGCCGGGGTCGGGAAGCAGGGCGGGACGAGCCTGCTCGACGCGGTCGCGGTCGGCGACGCGGTGATCGGCGTGACGACGCCGCTGCCGGCGCCGGCAGGCTCGGAGATCGGGGTCTCCATCCACTGGCCGTCCGCTTCGGGCGGGTCGGTCGGCCGGGTCGAGATCCAGCGCCGGACGAACGCACCGAACGGCGAGACCGGGGTGATCGCGTCGGTCGGGGTGGAGCCGAAGTCGCTCCAGGGCGGGACGGAGGTCCGCCTGTCGATCCCGGGCGGGACGGCGCCCTCGTTCGACGGCGCGGGGCTGGAGAACGACTACGTGATCCGCGTCCTGGTGGACCGGCGCTTCCGCCCCGACGCGGCGATCGAGCGGCCCGTCGCGATCGTCTGAACAGCCGCGGCGCTGGGACCGGCCCGCCCGGCGGCAGCGGCCGCGAGGACGCCCGGCGGACCTCGCCGACCATCAGACGCGGTCGGCGCCGTCCCCGTGCGTGAGGTAGCGGTCCACGCCCCGCGCCGCGGCCCGCCCCTCGCCGATCGCCCAGACCACGAGGGACTGGCCGCGCACGCAGTCGCCGGCCGCGAAGACGCCCGGCACGCTCGTCATCCGGTCCGGACCGGCCCGGACGTTGCCGCGCGGATCCAGGTCGCACCCGAAGGCCTTGGGGAGGGCCGGCTCCGGGCCGGTGAACCCGAGCGCGAGGAGCACGAGGTCGGCGGGGACGACCTCCGCCGTGCCGGAAACCTCCCGCATCTCGAACCGGCCATCGGGCGACGCCTCCCATTCGATGACGGAGGTCTCGATCCCGGTGACGCGCTCGTCGCGCCCGATGAAGCGGCGCGTCGTGGTCGAGTAGCGGCGCGGGTCCTCGCCCCAGAGCGCACGTGCCTCCTCCTGGCCGTAGTCGAGCCGATAGACCTTCGGCCACTCGGGCCACGGGTTGTCCACCGCCCGCACATCCGGCGGCCGGGGGAGGATCTCGAGCTGGCGCACGCTCCGCGCCCCCTGCCGGATCGCCGTCCCGGCGCAGTCGGTGCCCGTGTCGCCGCCACCGATCACAACGACGTCCTTCCCGACTGCGTCGATCGGAGCGTCGGCGCCCGGTCCCCCGTCGAGGAGCCGCCGCGTGTTCCCACGGAGGAAGCTCATCGCGAGGTGGATGCCGGCCAGCTCACGGCCCGGGACCGCGAGGTCGCGCGCGACGGTCGCCCCCGTGGCGAGGACCACCGCGTCGAACTCGGCGAGCAGCAGGTCCACGGCCCTGTCGGCGCCGACCGTCACGCCGGTGACGAAGCGGACGCCCTCGTCGGCGAGGAGCCGGACGCGGCGCGCCACGACCTCCTTGTCGAGCTTCATGTTCGGGATGCCGTACACGAGGAGCCCGCCGATGCGATCCTGGCGCTCGAAGACGGTGACGAGGTGGCCCGCGCGGTTGAGCTGTGACGCGGCGACCAGGCCGGCCGGGCCACTGCCGACGATCGCCACGGTCCGCCCGGTCCGCGCCAACGGCGGTTCGGGCGCGATCCAGCCACGCTCCCACGCCCGGTCGGCGATCTCCTGCTCGATCGTCCTGATCGTCACCGGATCGCCGTGGATCCCCACCGTGCACGAGCCCTCGCATGGCGCCGGGCAGACGCGGCCGGTGAACTCGGGGAAGTCGTTCGTGCGGTGGAGGCGGATGCTCGCCTCTCGCCACTGCCCACGGTAGACGAGGTCGTTCCACTCCGGGATGAGGTTGTTGATCGGGCACCCGGATGCCATGCCGGAGATGAGCGTGCCCGTGTGGCAGAACGGGACGCCACAGTCCATGCAGCGCGCCGCCTGCCGGGTGAGCGTCCCGTCATCGAGCGACGGGTGCGCCTCGCTCCAGTCACGGATGCGCTCGAGCGGCGGGCGCCCATGGATCGGTTCGCGCGGGAACTCGATGAATCCCGCCGGCTTGCCCATCTCAGGACCCGCCGACGCGGGCGAAGTCGGCGACGTTCTCCTTGAACGCGGCCCTCTCCGCCTCGTCGTCGCCCAGGCCGGCGGCGCGCATGCGCGCCTGCGCCGCGAGCACGCGCCGGTAGTCGTGCGGGATGACGCGGACGAAGGAGCGGACCGCCGCCGGCCAGTCGGCGAGGAGCGCGGCGGCACGCTCGCTCCCGGTGATCGCCGCGTGCCGCTCCACGAGGTTCCGGAGCTGCGCGATCTCGGCGGCGCCGTCCTCGCCGGTCACCTCGCCTGCGTCCGCGAGCGGCTCGATCGAGACCATCTCCGCGTTGCAGCGGGTCGCGAACGTGCCGTCGGGGTCGAGGACCCACGCCATCCCGCCGGACATCCCCGCGGCGAAGTTGCGCCCGGTGGGTCCCAGGACGACGACGCGGCCGCCGGTCATGTACTCGCAGCCGTGGTCTCCGATCCCCTCCACGACCGCAGTGGCGCCCGAGTTGCGGACGGCGAAGCGTTCCCCGGCGGCCCCCCGGATGAACGCCTCTCCCGCGGTCGCGCCGTAGAGGACGACGTTGCCGGCGATGACGTTCTCGTGGGCGACGAACCTCGACCCGGCCGGCGGGTAGAGGGCGAGCCGTCCGCCGGAGAGCCCCTTGCCGAGGTAGTCGTTCGCATCGCCCTCCAGGAGGAGCGTGATCCCGGGCGGGATGAACGAGCCGAAGCTCTGCCCGGCCGACCCGGTGAAGTGCAGGCGGATCGTGTCGTCCGGGAGCCCGTTCCGGCCCCAGCGGCGGGTCACCTCCGAGCCGAGCATCGTGCCGACGACGCGGTTGACGTTCCGGATCGGGAGGCTCGCCCGGACCCGGAGGCCATCCTCGAGCGCGGGCCGACAGAGGTCGAGCAGGGTCGTCGCGTCGAGCGAGTCCTCCACCCCGTGCTCCTGCGGGATCGTGCACGTGCGGCTCCGCCCGCGGGGCACGGACGGCTGGTAGAGGATCCGGCTGAAGTCGAGGTGGCGGGCCTTCCAGTGGTCGAGCGCCGGCCGCATCTCGAGGCGGTCGGAACGACCGACCATCTCGTCGATCGTGCGGAACCCCAGGCGCGCCATGTGCTCGCGCACCTCGCGCGCGATGAAGGTCATGAAGTTCACGACGTGCTGCGGGTCGCCGGCGAACCGCCTGCGCAGGTCCGGGTCCTGCGTCGCGACGCCGACCGGACACGTGTTGAGGTGGCAGGCGCGCATCATCACGCAGCCGAGAGAGACGAGCGGCGCGGTGGCGAACCCGAACTCCTCGGCCCCGAGCAGCGCGCCGATGACGACGTCGCGCCCGGTCTTGAGCTGGCCGTCGACCTCGACGACGATCCGCGATCGCAGGTCGTTCACGAGGAGGACCTGGTGCGCCTCCGCGAGCCCCATCTCCCACGGGATCCCGGCATGCTTGATGGACGTGAGCGGGGATGCGCCCGTCCCACCGTCGTGCCCTGAGATGAGGACGACGTCCGCATGCGCCTTCGCGACGCCTGCCGCGATCGTGCCGACGCCCACCTCCGCGACGAGCTTCACGCTGATCCGGGCGTGGTGGTTCGCGTTCTTCAGGTCGTGGATGAGCTCGGCGAGGTCCTCGATCGAGTAGATGTCGTGGTGCGGCGGCGGGCTGATGAGCCCGACTCCCGGCGTCGAGTGGCGCGTCTGCGCGATCCACGGGTAGACCTTCGACCCCGGGAGCTGGCCGCCCTCGCCGGGCTTCGCGCCCTGCGCCATCTTGACCTGGAGCTCGCGCGCGTTGACGAGGTACTCGCTCGTCACCCCGAACCGGCCGCTCGCGACCTGCTTGATCGCGCTGTTGCGGGAGTCGCCGTTGGGGAGCGGCTCGTACCGCGCCGGGTCCTCCCCTCCCTCACCGGTGTTCGACTTGCCGCCGAGGCGGTTCATCGCGATCGCGAGGGCCTCGTGCGCCTCGGCGGAGATCGAGCCGTAGCTCATCGCCCCGGTCTTGAACCGGCGCAGGATCGACTCGACCGACTCGACCTCCTCGAGCGCGACAGGTCGGAGCGCCGGCCGGAGCTCCATGAGGCCCCGGAGCGTCACGAGCTTCTGCGACTGGTCGTCCACGAGGCTCGTGTAGTCCTTGAACACTGCATAGTCGCCGGTCCGGACCGCCTGCTGGAGGGTGTGGATGGCGAGCGGGCCGAAGAGGTGCGTCTCGCCGTCCGCGCGCCACTGGTACTGCCCGCCGACGCCGAGCTGTCGGTGGACGGTCGGTCGCCCGGGCGGGTACGCGCGCTCCTGGCGCATGCGCACCTCCCGCGAGACGAGCTCGATGCCGATCCCGCCGATGCGCGTCGGCGTCCCCGTGAAGTACTCGTCGACGAAGTCGCGGCCAAGGCCGAGGGCCTCGAAGACCTGCGCGCCGTGGTAGCTCTGGACGGTGGAGATCCCCATCCGCGAGATGGCCTTGATGACGCCCTTCAGGAGCGCACTGCGGTAGCGGGCCTCGGCGGTCGCAGTGGGCCCGTCGATCATCCCGAGGCGCACCTGGTCGTCGATCGTCTCGAACGCGAGGTACGGGTTGATCGCGCTTGCGCCGTACCCGATGAGGAGGCAGAAGTGGTGGGCCTCGCGCGGCTCGCCGGACTCGAGCACGAGGCCGACCCGGGTCCGGGTGCCGGCCCGCACGAGGTGGTGGTGGACGGCGGAGACAGCGAGCAGGGCGGGGATCGGGGCGTCGGTCTCGTCGTGGCCGCGGTCCGACAGGATGACGAGGTTGTGGCCCTCGGCGATCGCCTCGGACGCGCGCTGGCGGACCTCCTCGATCGCGCGCCGGAGGCCCTGCCCGTTCTCCGATGTGCGGAAGAGGATCGGCAGCGTGATCGACCGGAACCCGCGCGCCGCCGGGCCGCCGTCGAGCGCACGGATCTTCTCGAGCTCCACGTTCGAGAGCACCGGCGATGGGAGCGCGAGCTGGAGTGCCGCCCGGGGCCCGGGTTCGAGGAGATCGTCCTCGGGGCCGATGGACGTCTCCGTCGCCATGACGATCGCCTCGCGGATCGCGTCCACCGGCGGGTTCGTGACCTGCGCGAACAGCTGGGTGAAGTAGCTGTAGAGGAGCTGCGGC
>JBAWVU010000192.1:0-5580 GCA_037147135.1 Chloroflexota bacterium | reverse complement strand
ACCCTGTACACGATCGCGGCCCAGTTCGGCACCACGATCAAGGCGATCGTCGAGGCGAACGGCATCGCCGACCCGAACAGGATCGTCGTCGGGCAGAAGCTCATCATCCCGATCCCCTGAGCCCGAGGAGACCCGGGAGCCACGGGGCCGACGGGCGGGCCACGGGACGCCGCGCGTGCGCGGAGCGCGCCGGTCGGCGCCGGCGCCTCCGGCACGTGGACCTCTCCGGCGCTACACTCGCCCGATCCCGGGCGGCACTGCGCGGCGAGGACCGCCGCGGAGGCCCGCGACAGCGACGCGCGAGAAGGAATGACAGATGACCGTGGCGTCCCACCCCGACCCGACGGCGACCGGCGCGATCGCCGCAGGCGCCACGTCGGCCGGCACGCCCGGCACGATCACGGGCATCGCGCGATCGGCGCGACCGTTGTCGGTGCTCCGCGCGTGCGGGCGCGCCTGTGCGACCGCCGCGGATCGCGGCGACCGGCGCAAGGAGGTCTGCGACTGCGGGCTCACGGAGGACCCGCCGTGGTGCGACGGCACCTGCGGGAACTGATCCGCGTATGACGCCTCGGGCGCTTGGGACCTCCGCCTGACGCCGCGGGCGGTGCGCCGGTCAGGAAGCCGAAGCGGAGTCCTGCGGCGTGGTCCAGGAGTGGAGCGTGTCCATGTAGTTGGCCCGCTCGAACGCGAAGGGATCCTCGACGGTCGCCTGGTTGGCGCTGCCGCGGAGCTGGGCGACGGATCCGTATTCGTGGTCCGTCATCCATGCCCGGAGCTCGTCCTCCACCGTGCGAACGTGGCCGGGCCCGTGGACGAGCAGCGCCGAGGTGATCATCGCGACGTCCGCGCCCACCAGGAGCGCCTTGACGACGTCGGTGCCCGAATGGACGCCGGAGGTCGCCGCGAGGGAGACCCGCGCGGGGAGCTGCGGCCGGAGGATCGCGATCCACCGCATCGGCAGGCGCAGCTCGGAGGGTCGGCTCAGGTCCACCCGCGCGACGACGTCGAGCGTGTCGAGGTCGAGGTCCGGCTGGTAGAAGCGGTTGAAGAGCACGAGCCCATCGGCACCCTGTTCGACGGCGCGGCCGGCGAACGCCGCGAACGCCGAGTAGTACGGGCTGAGCTTGACCGCGAGCGGGATGGTGACAGAGCCGCGGACGGCGGCGATGAGCTCGAGGTCGGCCGCCTCCATGTCGGCGGCGGTCCTGCGCGGATCGGCGGCGACGCGATAGAGGTTGAGCTCCAGCGCGTCGGCGCCCGCGTCCTGCATGAGCCGGGCATAGCGGACCCATCCGCCGGCGGTGGTCGCGTTGAGGCTGGCGATGACGGGGACCGCGGACTGCGACTTGATCTTCTCCAGGCGGGCGAGGTAGCGGTCCCCGACGCCGGCGAACGAGTCGATCGTGGGGAAGTAGCCGAGCGCCTCGGCGAACTGCTCGGAGCCGGCTTCCAGGGAGCGGTTGAGCTGGATCTCCTCGTTGACGATCTCCTCCTCGAAGAGCGACGGGAGGACGATCGCCGCCGCGCCCGCCTCCTCGAGGAGGCGGGCGGAGTCGGCCGCACCGGTCAGCGGGGACGAGGAGGCGACGATGGGCGAACGCAGGTCGAGGCCCAGGTAGCGGGTGCGCAGGTCGACGGTCACGCCAGGTCCCCCTTGTCATCCAGCTCGCGGCCGGCCTCGCCGTCGGCCTCGGATCCGTCTTCTTCCTCGCTGCGAGGGTGCAGGTGCGGGACGCTGCGGCGCATGCCGGCGAGCTGCTCGTAGTAGCGCCAGCGCTCGTCGGCGTCACCCTGCGCCAGGTCCGCCAGCTCGGCGGCCCGCTCGGGATGGGTGCGCTCGAGGATGGCGAACCGCGTCTCGGCGGCGACGAACTCCTTGATCGGGATCGACGGAGGCTGCGAGTCGAGCTTGAACGGCTGGCCGTCCTCGATCTCGCTCGGATGGAACCGGTAGAGCGGCCAGTAGCCGCTCCTCACCGCGTCCTTCTGGTGGGTCATCGACTTGGCCATGTCGATCCCGTGGGCGATGCACGTGCTGTACGCGATGACGAGGGACGTCCCGGGCCATGCATCGGCCTCGATGAGCGCCTTGGTGGTCTGGACGTCGTTGGCACCCATCGCGATCTGCGCGACGTACACGTTGCCGTAGGCGCGGGCGATCGCGCCCAGGTCCTTCTTGCTCGTGGACTTGCCGGCCGCCGCGAACTTCGCGACGGCGCCGCGCGGGGTGGCCTTCGACGCCTGGCCGCCGGTGTTGGAGTAGACCTCGGTATCGAGGACGAGGATGTTCACGTTCCGCCCGGAGCTCAGGACCTGGTCCAGGCCCCCGAAGCCGATGTCGTAGGCCCAGCCATCGCCCCCGATGATCCAGACTCCCCGCCGTACGAGGTCGTCGGCGACGGATAGCAGGTGCCGGGCCTCGGCGCTCCGGTCTCCGTCCACGCGAGTGAGCGCGTCGCGGAGCCGCTCCACCCGGATGCGCTGCCGGGCGATCTCCGCTTCCGTCTCCTGGGTGCTGCCGAGCAGCTCCGCGACGAGGTCGTCTCCGACGACCGGGGCGAGGTCCGCCAGCAGGCGGCGTGCGTGGCCGGACTGCGCGTCGATGGCGAGGCGCATGCCCAGGCCGAACTCGGCGTTGTCCTCGAAGAGCGAGTTGTTCCAGGCCGGGCCGCGGCCCTCGGCGTTCACCGTCCACGGGGTGGTGGGGAGGTTGGCGCCGTAGATCGAGGAGCAGCCCGTGGCATTCGCGACGATCATCCGGTCGCCGAACAGCTGCGAGATGAGCTTGAGGTACGGCGTCTCGCCGCAGCCGCTGCAGGCGAGGGAGAACTCGAAGAGCGGCTCCAGGACCTGGGCACCCTTGATCGTGTCGTGGGGCAGCAGGTTCCGGTCGAGATGCGGGATCGACTGGAAGAACTCCCAGCGCGGGCGCTCGGCATCCCGATGCTCCGCCGCCGGCTCCATGTTGATCGACTTGTGGCGAACCTCGGTCTTGCTCTTGGCGGGACAGACGTCCACGCAGACGCCGCACCCGGTGCAGTCGTCGGGGGCGACCTGGATGGTGATCCGGTGGTCGACCAGCTCGCGCGACTTGAACTCCTTGCTCTGGTAGCCCGCCGGGGCGCCTTCGACCGCGGCGGCCGGGAACACCTTCATCCGGATGGCCGCGTGCGGGCAGACCATCGCGCACTTGCCGCAGTCGATGCAGATCGAGGGATCCCAGACCGGGATCTCGTGCGCGATCGCCCGCTTCTCGTACTTGGTCGTCCCCACCGGGAACGTCCCGTCGATGGGGAACGCGCTCACCGGCAGGAGGTCGCCCCGGCCCGCCATGAGGACCGCGGTCACGTTGCGCACGAAGTCCGGCGCATCGTCGGGGACGAGCGCCGGGATCGCGTAGCCGGCCGCGACCGTCCCGAGCGCGACGTGGCCGAGCTTCGCGATCGACATGTCGATCGCCGCGAAGTTGCGGTCGACGACCGCCTGGCCGCGCTTCGCGTAGGTCTTCTCCACGAAGCCCTTGATCCGCGCGACCGCTTCGTCGGGCGGCAGCACGCCGGCGAGATGGAAGAAGCAGGGCTGCATGATCGTGTTGATGCGGCTGCCCATCCCCACCTCGGTGGCGACCGCGAACGCGTCGATGACCCAGAAGTCGATCGCCTTGTCGATGAGCTCCTGCTGGACCGTGCCGGGCAGGTGGTCCCACACCTCGGCGGGCCCGTACGGGGAGTTGAGGAGGAACGTCGCCCCGGGCTTCGCGTACTGGAGCACGTCCGCCTTCTCGAGGAGCCCGAACTGGTGGCAGGCGACGAAGTCGGCGGCGCTGATCAGGTAGGCAGACTCGATCGGCTCCGGCCCGAAGCGGAGGTGGGAGACGGTGATGCCACCGGACTTCTTGGAGTCGTAGACGAAGTAGCCCTGGGCGAAGAGGTCGGTCCCCTCGCCGATGATCTTCACCGACGCCTTGTTGGCGCCGACGGTGCCGTCGGACCCGAGGCCGAAGAAGACGGCCTCGACCTCGCCGGCGGGCCTCGGACGGCGGAACTCGAGGTCGATCGGCAGGCTGAGGTTCGTGACGTCGTCGTAGATGCCGATGGTGAAGTGCCGCTTCGGCCGCTCGCGGGCGAGCTCGTCGAAGACCGGCTTGATCATGCCCGGCGTCACCTCCTTGGAGGAGAGGCCGTAGCGGCCCCCGATGACCCGGGGCGTCGTCGCGAAAGGCGGCTCGTCGGCGTCCATCCGCTCGGCGATCGCGGTGACCATCGCCTGGTAGAGCGGCTCGCCGACCGCGCCGGGCTCCTTGGTCCGGTCGAGGGCCGCGATGGCCCGGACGGTGGACGGCAGCGCGGCCATCACCTGGTCGATCGGGAATGGCTGGAACAGGCGGACCTCGAGCACGCCGACCCGCTCGCCGGTGGCGTTGAGCGCCTCGACGGTCTCGTCGACCGCGCCGGCAGCCGACCCCATGATGACGATGACGCGATCCGCGTCCGGGGCGCCGTGGTAGTCCACGAGCCCGTAGCGGCGGCCCGTCCGCGCGGCGAACTCGTCCATGACCTCCTGGACGATCCCGGGGACCGCGAGGAAGTACGGGTTCGCTGCCTCGCGCGCCTGGAAGAAGGCGTCCGGGTTCTGGGCGGTGCCACGCACGAAGGGTGCGTCGGGCGTCATGCCGCGAGCGCGGAACGCCAGGACATCCTCGTCGCGGATGAGCGCCCGCAGGTCGTCCTCATCGAGGACCGCGATCTTGTTGACCTCGTGCGAGGTCCGGAAGCCGTCGAAGTAGTGGAGGAAGGGGACCCTGGACCGGAGGGTCGCCGCGTGGGAGATGAGGGCGAAGTCGTGGGCCTCCTGGACGGATCCGGCCGCGAGCATCGCCCAGCCGGTGGCACGCGCGTGCATGACATCGCTGTGGTCGCCGAAGATCGAGAGCGCGTGGGTGGCGATCGTGCGCGCGGCCACGTGGATCACGGCGGGGGTCAGCTCGCCCGCGATCTTGAACATGTTCGGGATCATGAGGAGCAGTCCCTGCGACGCGGTGAACGTCGTCGCCAGGGCGCCCTTCTGGAGCGCGCCGTGCATCGCGCCGGCCGCGCCGCCCTCGGACTGCATCTCCACCACGTCGGGGACCGCGCCCCAGATGTTCGGCCGCCCCGCGGCCGCCCAGTCGTCGGCGTGCTCCGCCATCGGCGAGGCCGGGGTGATCGGGAAGATCGAGATCACCTCGTTGAGCGCGTAGGCCACGCGGGCCGCCGCCTCGTTGCCGTCAAGGCATTCCCAGTGCTGGTCCATGTCCGGGTCCGGAGCCTCCTAGTGGGGTCGCGTGTCGGGATCGCGAGAGTCCCCGTGCCCGAGTCGACCCGACTGGCAGGGAGACGATGGATGGGCGAGTCGCGGCAGCCCGCGGCGCGACGCACGCGGTACGGCCAACGATGCATTGTCGCCTGTCCGGAGCGCCCAGACCCGTGCCGGAACGCTCGCCGTTCATGGTCCATGCGGGTCGGAGCTACGTGCCGAGGGTCGCTCCCCGCCTCGGCGGCCCCTCTCCGCTGCCGGCTGCGCCTCCCCGGCCAGGCG
>JBAWVU010000191.1:0-5591 GCA_037147135.1 Chloroflexota bacterium | reverse complement strand
TCCAGCGCGCCGGCGGCCACTACATCACCGGCGAGAAGCTCCGGGGCGACTCGGCCGAGGCGAAGGCGGCCCTCGCGCGCCAGGGTCGCTACCACGTCGTCGCGGGCAGCCTCGAAGTCAAGGAGGTCGTCCTCGACGAGGGTGTCATGCGGGACCGCTTCATCGTCTGCCGCAACCCCGAGACGGCGGCTCGCGACGCCGCGATCCGGGCCGCGATCCTCGAGCAGCTCGGGGCCGCGATCGCGGGCTCCGATGATCGGTCGCCGGCCGAGCGCGCGAAGCTCGCCTGCACCCTGCGCGGGGAGCCCACGTGCCGGCGCTTCCTGCGGGTGACGACCGCCGGCCTCCTGCGGATCGACCGCGCGGCGGTCGCGGCCGACGCGGAGCTCGAGAAGATGCACCTCGGGCGCTTCGTCGGCCCGGCAGGCGACATCCGTCAGCGGACCGAGACGACGACCCGTCAGGCCGCCATCTTCACGGCCGCGGGCGTCGCCGAGCCGTCCCGCTTCCTCGGCCTGGCGCCGGCAGAAGCCTCCGTCGCGAGCACCTGACCGTCAGCCCGGTCCATCACCCGGACCCCAGACACCCGGCGCGGGCAGATGCCGCATAGGTACCAGCGTGAGTTCCAGCTGCGGAATCCCGGCATGTGAGCGCCGTCGCATCCCCGGATCCGGTCCCAGAAGATCCCTGGAGGCATCAGCTAAATGTCGCCCGCCGCTCCCATGCGGTGTGCGCTGAATGTCGCTGCGCTTGGATCTCCCCTGGACTAGACCATGTCCGTCGGGAGCGGCGGTACGTCAAGCCCGGAGCGGAGACGAATCTCACGCTCACGACGACATTCAGCCGTCAGGCGAGGGGAAGGGTTGGAGCGGGAGACGGGTCTCGAACCCGCGACATTCAGCTTGGAAGGCCCGGGGATGGGGAGGCGATAAGTGCCGGTTCAACCTCCGGGGGATCTCGGACGCCGTCAAGGTAGCAGGGAGCGCGAGGGTCGACGCGGTGGGCACCGAGGATCGGCAGGCGAAGCCGCCCTGGGTCAGGCGAGGCCGAGCCGGTGCAGCCCGCCGGCCACCTCCGCGACGGCCTCGTCAAGCGGAGGCAGACGCTCCGGCGGCGAAGGCGCCCGTCCGCGGTGGGGGCGGAGCTCGAAGGACGACCTGTCGCCGCTACTCGCGCGGCGTCGCCGCGCGGGGATCCGCCGGCTCCCCCGGAGCTGGCGTCTCGAGCAGGCCCGGCCCGAGGCGGTACCACCGATCGCGAGTGGTTCCCTCGGCAACGAGGTACCCGGCCCTGACCGCCGCCGCGAGATCGCGTGTCGTCGTCGGAGCGGTTCGCCCGGTCACCTTCCGATAGTCGCCGGCACGCAGGCTCCGGTTGATGAACGCGAAGGCGAGAGCATCCATCATCGCCGGCGGCAGCTTCCCATCCACGACATCGCGTCGGACCCTGATCTGCACCTCACCGAGCCCCCGCATCCGCGTGATCACGTGGTCCGCTGCCCCGGTGATCGCGCCCAGGAAGAAGGCCGCGAACGACGTCGCGTCGTAGCCGGGCCGGTAGGACCGGCCGATGCTGGCGCGGATCGCCCCCAAGTAGTCGCTGCGACGCGTGTCCAGGTAGGCGTCGAGCGACACCAGGCCATCGAGGGCATACCCGCCACGGGCGAGCAGCAGGCGGGAGATCGCACGAGCCGTCCGCCCGTTGCCATCGTTGAACGGGTGGATCGCGACGAGCTCGAGGTGCGCCAGCGCGGCACGCGCCGGAGCCGGCACATCGGCATGATCGGCGAGCCACGCCGTGAGCGCGCGCATGAGCTCGGGGACATCGCCCGACGCCGGCGTCGTGAAGACGATCTCCCCGTCGGCGCCGCCGACGCGGTTCTCGCCGCGACGGTACTCGCCCGGGGTCAGGAGGTCGCTCTGGCCACCGAGGACCCGCCGGTGGATCTCGCGGATGGTGGACTGGTCGAGCGCGACGTCGGGTCGGGTGGCCAGCTCGTCAACGAGCTCGAGCGCGGACCGGGTGCCGAGGACCTCCAGGGCATCCTTCCGCGGCAGGCTCTTGCCGCCGAGGCCGTCGAGCAGCCGGTCGACCTCGAGGTCCGACAGCGTGTTCCCCTCGATCCGCGTGGACCCATGGACCGTGCGGACCCAGGCTCGTTGCCTGATCCATCGCTCGTGCATCGGGTCGAGGGGGAGGTTGGCGAACAGCCAGCGCCTGCGCTCCACCGCATCGAGAGCCGGGGCGAGTATCGCCTGATCGTAGTGGACGTCCACGGCATTCCCTCGTCCGTGGTCGGATTGCCTGCCTATTCTTCCATTGGCGGAAGAAAGCGTCAACATCCGCTCATGCTTGATGGAACATGGCGACATGAGGCGCCCATGTCCGCCATTCGTCCGGCGACCCCGTGAGAACGCCTTCGGGCCCGCGGCCAGACTCGGGCTGATCCTCGACCGTCCACGTCATGTGCTCCGCCCGTCGCCGGGCCAGTTCCACATCACGACGACATCCAGCCGTCAGGCAAGGGGAAGGGTTGGAGCGGGAGACGGGTCTCGAACCCGCGACGTCCAGCTTGGCAGGCAGGAGGATGGGCGGGCGATACGTGCCGGTTCAACCTCCGGGGGATCTCGGACGCCGTCAAGGTAGCAGACGGTGTAGCCGTCGACTCCGCGGATCGGGGGCTCGCTCTTGTCGTCAGGCGTCACCGCGCGGATCGGCGAACTCCCGGATGAACGCAGCGAGGAAGTCGAGGGTCCGGTTCTCGGTCCTGTCGCTGTGCCGACTCACCACGTCGTCGGGGTCGTCCGGAGGCTGCTCGACCCGGAGATCCACGACTCGGAGCCACGCTCGCGCGAGTCGCCGGTCTCGCCGATACCAGGTGCGAAGTCGTGCGGTCGGCGGGGTCGTCGCGAGTGCTGCGATGTGCCGGTCGAGCGCATCCCGCACCAGTTCGGGCTCGTGCCAGACCCGCCATGCGGAGACGTCGCTCGAGTCAAAGTACGTCGACCAGATCGCGTCGCGGTAGGGGCGGACGTCGAGGGCCACGTCCGGGGCCGGGATCCCCGCCTCGTGAAGGCGACTGCGCACCTCTCTGCGGAGCTCGCCGCGAGCCTGCCGGCAGGCCGGCAGCAACGCGTCGTAGAACCGGAGCCACCGGCGCGGATCCGCATCGAGTCCGAGCGAGGGGACGTGCCACGTCCGATCGAGGACCCTCCGGGGCGTCAGGCCGGGGACCTGGGAGAGGATCACGTCGAGTACGTCGGCGCTGGTGTTCGGCAGCTGGCTCCACAGATAGTGGCCGGCTTCCGCGACCACCTCGTCGTCCGCCGCGGTGCGGACGTCGGCCCACGCGAGAGCGACGGTCTCGGGCGAGACATCGCTCGTCCCCGGGTCGCCGGCGGCGAGAAGCATCCACGTCGCCGCGCGGACACGCGGATCCGGACTCGCCAACCGGGGCGCGGCCCAGCGGCGGAGGGACCCGAGGTCGAACGCATCGAGCCCGGCCGTGTCGGCGCACCCGTCTGCCTCGGTGACCTCCGGCCAGTCGGCGAGCTCCGCGGAAACGCGGGCGATGCCGCTCGCTACCCCAACGTCGAACGCACCGATCTCGGTCGGGCGACGGGCGGCGGCAAGCGCCCGCAGGACCTCGATGTCGTCGGCGCCGCGAACGGCTCGCGTGACGGCCGTGTCGCCGAACCCGTGGAGACCGAACGCGAGGCCGGCGTCTTCTTCCATGTCGCCGCTTCCCAGACAGTAGCCCTTCACGGACGCCGCGCGCTCGGCGAGGTCGAGCGCGAGTTCGAGGTCGGCGTGCGTCCCGCATAGCACGAGCGACTGGATGACCCACCAGATGTGCACGCGGCAGTGGTACGCCGTGGTCGGTCGGGTCGCCTCGTCGCGCGCGCGCCGGAGGAGGCCGCGGACCTGCTCGAGGGTCCACACGTCCTGGATCCAGCCGAACTCGTTGGACATGTGCCACCACTCGACGCAGCGCTCGGGCAGATCGCTGACGTCGAGCCCCCTGAGATGGTGCCAACGCTGGATGACCCACAGGCATCCCTCCGGGACGCGCGGGCGCCGGAGGTACAGGTCGCGGAGCTCCGCGAGCCCCCTGGCCACGCTCTCCTCCACCCTCGACTCCTTCATCCCGCCAAGGCCCAGACGGCAGAGATGGCGCCCGGACGAACGTCGCCCGACGCTGGCTCCGCGCTACGGAGCCATGCCCCGGATCCTGATCGTCGCGTTGCCGACAACGGTCCCGTTCGGTTTGAACACGACCCTGCCCGAGCCGTCCGAGTCAGACGCCCAGTGGCCGACGAACCCCGGGGTCGACGGCGTCCCAAGCGTGATCCTCCGCTGGGCTCGGATGGTGTGACGGTCCTCACGACGCACCGTCCACGATGAACGGCGAGCTCTCCGCCCAGGTGCTCCACGTGCCTGCGGTATCCATCGCGCGGACGCGGACCGTGTACGTGTGCCCGGGGAGGAGCGGGACGTCCTGGTTGACCTCGGCCGCGGTGTGGTCGGCCCGGTAGTCGTCACCGCGCATCGGGATCGCCACCGCGACGTACGGGCCGCCGTCGGTCGAGACCTCGAGCGCGTCGGCGAGGACCGCGCGGTCGTCGATCGCCGTCCACGTGACCGTCGTCGTGACCGAGCCATCGTCGCGCGCCCAGCCCGGGTCGGCGGACGGCGGGCTCACCACCGGAGCGCCGGCGTCGGTACCGGTGAGGAAGCTGCTGTCGGCGACGTTCCAGTGGGTCGCGAGATACGAACCCGCCTTCGGGCTCGTGCTGAAGTAGTCGTCGTTGCGGCAGTCGAGGAGGACCCAGCCCGCCTTCTTGCAGCGCGCCCGGCCCGTCCCCCCGAGCTGCCCGTCGGTCGTCATGAGGTCGTAGCCGTCGGTCACGTGGCCACCGCCGTCGGAGTTCGGGGAGCCCGACTGGACGGCACCAAGCATGTGCGCGAGCTCGTGCGCCTCGGTCGAGCCCATCGAGGCGGACTGACCCCAGCAGTCCGCGTAGATCTCCGCGTACGAGCCGACGCTCATCGTGAGGCCGCTCCTCGTCTCGCCGCGGAACGCGAAGGGGGCGCCGTTCGCCCCGTTGGCGGGTCCGGGGTCGTCGTCCTGCGGGGACTCTCCCCAGCCGCACATCATCCCGTACGGATCGGTCTCATCGAGCCAGACGAGGTACTTGCGATCGACCTGGTTGAAGCCCTTCGCGGCGAGCTCCTCGGCGAGGACGCCGAGGTCGATCGCGTTCGCCGAGACCTTGACCCGCATGACCGAGAGGACGCAGCCGGCCGCGGTCACCCAGCGGACCCGGCGCGTGCCGCCGGTCACCGCCGCGCTCTTTCGGAAGACGATGTCGATGTCGGCCGCCCAGTGGCGGATCGACGGCGCGACCTTCGTGTAACGGTCCTTCCGACCCGCGGGGACGGCATAGATGGCCTGGACCCGGTTGCCGCCCGTGCCGTCGCCGACGCACGCGATCCCCTTCGTCGCGGCTGCGGCTTCTCGCCCATCGGTGCCCGGAAGGCCGCCTGAATCAAGCATCGCGAGGGCCTCGAGCTCGCCCATCGTCGGGTCA
>JBAWVU010000190.1:0-5607 GCA_037147135.1 Chloroflexota bacterium | reverse complement strand
GTGCCGCCCGGGATCGGGCGAGTGTAGCGCCGGAGACGTCCGCGTGCCGTCGGGCGCGGCGGGAGGCTCCCGGCGCGGGCCGATCACGTGCGGCGGCCGGCGCCGGGAGCGGCCGGCGCCGGCGGCCGGCCCATTCAGGACCGCTTCAGACGCACGACGTACACCTCACCTTGAAGCGAGAGGCCAGCCGAACCGAAACGCCCACCCAGGAGCCACGACATGGAACCCACCACCAGCGACCCCGAGGGCCTCGATGACGCCGTCGCCCCCGATCCCGGACCCCTCTCCGTCGACCCACCGGTGGCTCCTGTCGCCGTCGCGCCCATCGTGGCCGCGCCACGGCCGAAGGGTTCCCTCCGCGTCATCGTCCCGTCGGCGGTCCTCTCCGCGATCCTCGCCTCCGGCCTGACGTTCGCGATCGCGGAGATGGCCGCAACGCCGGGCGGGACACCCACGTCTGCCACGTCCGCTGCGTCTGCCGCGGTGGGCGCGCCGGTCGCGGAGCTCGCGAGCGTCGTGGCGACGAACGTCGTGGAGCGGGTCGCGGCGACGGCGAGCCCGTCGGTCGTCACGATCGCGACGCAGGGGATGAGCGGCTTCTCCCCGTTCTCCATGCCCACCTCGGGCGCGGGCTCCGGCATCATCGTGAGCGCCGATGGGCTCATCCTCACGAACGAGCACGTTGTCACCGGTGCGACGCAGCTGACGGTGACCCTGGCGGATGGCTCCGAGGTATCCGCGACGGTCGTCGCGACCGATGCCGCGCACGACCTGGCCGTCATCCGTGCCGCCGCGACGGGGCTCACTGCGGCCACGCTCAGCGAGTCGGCATCCCTGACGGTCGGCCAGATGGCGATCGCGATCGGCAGCCCGCTCGGGACCTTCTCTGACACGGTGACCCAGGGGATCATCTCCGGGCTGGACCGCAGCATCGACGTCGCAGACGAGGCGACCCGGTCTGCGAAGCACCTCGACGGGCTCATCCAGACGGATGCGGCGATCAACCCCGGCAACAGCGGCGGCCCGCTCCTCGACGCGACCGGCCGCGTGATCGGGATCATCACGGCGAGTGCCAGCGGCGCCCAGGGCGTCGGATTCGCGATCCCGATCGACGTCGCCCTCCCGCTCATCCGGCAGGCGTCGGAGGCGTAGAGGGCGGACGCCGTCGGCGAGGGTTTCGCTTCCGGGTGATTCAGGACCCCTTCAGGCGCGACTGCCATACAGTGGACATCGGGCCGGCGGCCTCCTCCTCCCCGCCGGCTTCGATGCCACCTCCACCGCACGGGAGACACGGATGACTGACGAACCCACCACCGAGCGCGTCGCGGTCCGCTGGCGCGTCCCCGCCGGCGTCGCGATGGTCGTCGCCGGGATCGGCGTCGCGGCCGTCATCGTCGGCATGTCGTCCGGCGGCGCCGCGGCGCGGTCCACGACGGCAGCCGCCCCGGCCGCCCAGTTCATGAACGCGCCGAGCGCATCGCCCGGTGCCTCGCCCGCGGCCGGCGAGGACCGGAACGGGTGGGCTGCGCCCGGGACGCCCGACGGGGATCGCCAGGGGATGATGGGTGGCCGCATGGGCGGTCGCGGCATGTCCGGTGAGATCTCGATCACGGGCATCTCCGGCTCGCAGATCTCCCTGGCGACCGCCGACGGGTGGACCCGCACGATCGACGCGACCGGCGCGACGATCGAGAAGGGCGGCAAGACCGCGACCGTCGCGGACCTCGCGGTCGGCGACCAGATCGACCTGCGGCAGACTCGCGGGACGGACGGGAAGTACACCATCACGGCGATCGCCGTGGTGCAGCCCCAGATCGTCGGCAGCGTCACCGCGGTCGACGGATCCAGCATCACCATCAAGCAGTTCGACGGGACCGCGAAGACGGTCGTGGTCACCGCATCGACCACGTACGCGAGCGGCCGGCGGACGGCGGACAAGGCCGCGGTCGTCGTCGGCTCCCTCGTGATGGCCCGCGGGACTCTCGCCGCGGACGGGACGTTCACGGCCACGGCGGTCGAAGTCATGCCGGCGGACGGCCCGAATGGCGGCCCCGGACGCATGCATGGCGGGAACGGCCAGGACAAGGACGGTAACGGCCCCAACGGACCGGCTGCCAGCCCGAGCCCGGCCGCGGGCGACGGCGGGGCCTGACCCCGGGCCCGACCACCCCAGCCGGAACAGAGACGCGGCCGGTCCGCCGGCCGCGTCTCTTCGTGCTCTGAGCGCGCGGTGCGCACGGGGCACGTCGGGGCCGCGCGGGTTCTGTAGGGTAGGCGTGTCACGCGAGCCGCGGGGGTCCCCATGCCAGACACGCCCAAGACGCCAGATCCGGAGGTCCAACCGCCGGCGCTCGACGCGCAGAACCCGAGCGTCGCCTCTCCCAAGAGCATGCCGGCGTTCGCCTATGCGTCGCCCCCGAGCCGCCGCACGACGATCGTCCGCACGATCATCGTCGTCGGCTTCTTCATCTTCGTCTTTGGGATCCTCCTGCCGCACTTCGTCAACTACGAGGAGGTCTGGAACGCCCTGACGTCGCTCACGGCGGCCCAGCTCGCGGTCGCCGTCATCCTCGGCTTCATCGCGTGGGTGCTCAGCAGCGGCGTGCAGGCCGCCCTGCTCCCCGGCCTCGGGCTCGTCCACTCGACCGAGTCGTTCCTCGCGGGGCAGGCGGTCTCCAACACGATCCCGGGCCCGGTGGACCTCGCGATCCGCTACATCCTCTACCGGCAGTGGGGCCACGCGCCGGAGCCGTCCTCGATGAGCATCGTCCTCGCCGGGGTCTTCGACCAGCTTGCCGCGCTCAGCCTGCCGCTCTTCGCCGTCGTGCTCCTCGCCCTGTCCGGGACCGTCAACGGGACGCTCGTCGCGGTCGCGCTCCTCGGTGCGGCGGTCATCGTCGTCATCTTTGGGCTCGGCATCTGGATCCTGCGGTCGGAGTCGTTCACGAGGCAGGTCGCCAGGCTCTCCGAGCGCATCCTCCGGGCCGTCTTCCATTTCATCCGTCGGCCGACCCCCACGGGGATCCCCGAGCGGACTCTCGCAGTGCGGGCGTCGGTGAAGGACCTGCTCCTCACCCGCGGCGGGCTCGCATACATCGCCGACCTGTCCGGCCGGGTCTTCTACGGCCTCGTCTTCGTGGTCTGCCTCCGGGAGACGGGGGTCCCGGAGAGCGCGGTCTCGCTGGCCCAGGTCATGGCCGTGTACGCGGCCGTCGGGATCTGCCTCATCCTCCCGATCGCCCCAGGTGGCGCGGGGACGCCGCAGGTCCTCTACATCGCGTGGCTCAGCAACATCGCGCCAAACTACAGCACGCAGATCAGCGCCGGCGTCTTCCTCTTCTTCACCGTCCAGTGGGTCATGCCGACGGTGCTCGGATGGATCGTCCTGGGCATCCTTCGCCGCGGCCGGCCGCTCCTCTCGATGGCCCCCGAGCCGGTCCCCGCGCCGGAGGCGGTGGCCGCCTGACGCGCGCGGCCGCCTGACGCGCGCGGCCGCCCCGGGCCCGGCACGATCCGGCGACCCGCGCTATCCTCGCGGCTCCATGACGGACATGCAGCCGCGCGCCCTCCAGGGTGAACCGTGTACGTGTCGCCGGCGAGTGCCGGCGGGGCATGCGCGCGCTGTCCATCGCTGACGCGCCGACCCAGTCGGGCCTCGCGACCCCCACGTCGAGCGACGCGTTCGCGCGTCGACCGCTCTCTCGACCGGAGGCCTTCCCAGATGTTCGTGTCTCTCACCCCGACCGCCCGTTCCGGCACCCCCGATGCGTAGCGCGACAGCCGCTCCCTCGATCGACATGAGTGCGAGACTGCGGGACATGAACGGCCACGATCGAGAACACGCATTCGCGGAAGAGCTCGCCCACGGGCGGCGCCAGACGAGCGGCCTCCCGCTGCGCCGGGACGTCGCCGGTTTCGTCGACGGGCTGCTCGGCCTGCTCTTCCCCCAGCTCTCCGAGGAGGGTGACGCGTCCGCGGACGAGATCGGGGCACGCCTCGCCCTCGTCCGGCGCGACCTCCGCGACCTCCTCCGACCGCTCGAGACACCGGCGCGCGCCGAGGAGATCGCGCTCGCGTTCACCGACTCCCTCCCGGACCTCTACGCGCGGATCCGCCTGGACGCGGACGCGATCGTCGCCGGTGACCCGGCCGCCGAGGGCATCGACGAGGTCGTCTCTGCGTACCCGGGCTTCCTCGCGATCGCGGCCCACCGCGTCGCGCACGAGATCCACCGCCACGGTGTCCCGATCCTGCCGCGCCTCCTCTCCGAGGTCGCGCATGGGCGCACCGGCATCGACATCCATCCGGGGGCGTCCATCGGGCGGTCCTTCTGCATCGATCACGGCACCGGGATCGTCATCGGCGAGACCGCGATCATCGGCGACGAGGTCAAGGTCTACCAGGGGGTCACGCTCGGCGCCCTGTCCGTCGCGAAGAGCGCGGCCGGCACCAAGCGCCATCCCACGATCGAGGACCGCGTCGTCCTCTACGCGAACGCGACGGTCCTTGGCGGCGAGACCGTCGTGGGCCACGACAGCGTCGTCGGGGGGAACGTCTGGCTCACGAACAGCGTCCCGCCGTACTCGCTCGTCTACCACACGAGCCAGGTCAGGATCCGGAGCGTCAGCGACGGGTTCGAGGCCGCCGATTTCGTCATCTGACCGCGGACTTCACCATCTGACCGGAGGCACCATGAAGGCACAGAACATCCTCGAGACGATCGGCGGGACGCCGCACGTCCGGGTGAACCGACTCTTCGACCCGCGCGTCGAGGTATGGGTGAAGCAGGAGCGCGTGAACCCGGGCGGCAGCATCAAGGACCGGATCGCGCTCGCGATGGTGGAGGATGCGGAGCGCCGCGGCATCCTGGGACCCGACAGCATCATCGTCGAGCCCACGTCCGGGAACACCGGGATCGGTCTCGCGATGGTGGCCGCGGTGAAGGGCTACCGCCTCATCCTCGTCATGCCCGAATCCTTCTCCATCGAGCGGCGGAAGCTCATGGCGGCGTACGGGGCCACCTTCGACCTCACGCCGCGCGAGCACGGGATGACGGGTGCTATCAACCGGGCACGGGAGATCGTCGCCGAGACGCCCGGCGCGTGGATGCCGATGCAGTTCGATAACCCGGCGAACCCGGCGGCCCACCGGCGCACCACCGCCGAGGAGATCCTCGCCGACTTCCCGGAAGGGCTCGACTACATCGTCACGGGCGTCGGGACGGGCGGCCATATCACCGGCGTCGCGGAGGTCCTCAAGGAGCGCTGGCCGGATCTCAAGGTATACGCGGTGGAGCCCACCCTCTCGGCCGTCCTGTCGGGCGGCCCGCCCGGGCCGCACCCGATCCAGGGGATCGGCGCCGGGTTCGTCCCCGGCGTCGTCCGGACCGAGCTGTTCGACGGGATCGTGCGGATCTCCTCCGAGGACGCGATGGCCTACGCACGGCGGTCCGCGCGCGAGGAAGGCGTGCTCGTCGGCGTCTCCTCGGGCGCGTCGCTCGCCGCCGTGGCGCAGCTCCTGCCCGAGATGCCCGACGGAGCGCGCGTCCTCACGTTCGACTACGACTCGGGGGAGCGGTACCTGTCCGTCGAGGCGCTCTTCGGGTAG